>PXDC01000186.1 GCA_003565135.1 Verrucomicrobiota bacterium | reverse complement strand
GCTTTTTTTCCTCGACTACATCGGCATGGGCAAGCTCGAACCCGGGGTTTTTCAGGGCGTCCTGGGGGGGATGGCGAAGGCCTGCCGGGAGGCGCGCTGCGCGCTGATCGGGGGGGAAACCGCCCAGATGCCCGGGTTTTACCGGACGGGTGAGTACGACCTGGTCGGTTCGGTGGTCGGCATCGTGGAAAAGAAGAAAATTCTGACCGGCAAGGGGGTTCGTCCGGGCGACAAACTGGTGGGGTTGGCCTCCAGCGGGCTTCACACCAACGGGTATTCGCTGGCCACACGGATATTCTTCAACAAGCTGCGGTTTCGGCTCGACGACCGTCTGCCGGGGAACCGGCGCTCCCTGGCCACCGCATTGCTCGAACCGCACCTCAATTACGCCGGGCTCCTGGGGAAGCTTCTCCTGAAGTACAACCGCGGGACCCGCGGCGATACCCGGAAAGACAACGGGGTTTTTGCCGCCGCCCACATAACCGGTGGAGGCTTTTCGGGCAACGTGCCCCGGGTCCTTCCGGATAATTGTGATGCCGTCATCGATACGAAAAGCTGGCCCAGGGCGCCACTCTTTGAAATTCTGGCCACCCAGGGCGGCGTGTCCTTCGACGAGCTCTACGAGGTTTTCAACATGGGCGTGGGGATGGTTCTGATTGTTTCGTCGCAGGCGGCGGATGACATTGTTCGCTCCTGCCGTCGCGCCCGCCAGGGAGCCTGGATCGTGGGCGAAGTCATCGCCGGTCAAGGCGGGGTCAAATTGACTTAGCCCCGGCGGGTCCTCGCGGTTGCCCGGGCGCCGGGACGCGCCGTGGATGGGGTGACCGCTCCCGGGCGTTCGACTCGGGAAAAAGAAAGGCCGGCGCGTGGAGCGCCGGCCTTTTGCATACAAAACCCGATTCTGACGGAGCGGCACAGCCGCAGCTGCGTTTTAGGGCTGCTGGGGCGCCTGCTGCTGGGGCGCTTGCTGCTGCGGTGCCTGCTGCTGCATCAACTGCTGCTGCAGTCCGGCAAACTGCTGCTGCAGGTTTTCGTATTGGTCGAGCAGTTCGTCGGTGGCTTCGTCGATTTCGTTCATGGCCGCCATGAGCGTTTCATTGAATTCGTCGCGGGCCTGCAGAAGCTCTTCATCCTGAGCGATCTGCTGTTCGACCGGAGCGAGCTGCTGCTGGAGCTGCTGGTATTCTCCTTCAATCTCCTGGATTTCGGTGGCGTCCTCCTCGCGATCGAGTTCCTCGATTTTCTTGGTCAACTCCCGCTGGCGCTCGATTTGTTCCTCCATATCGGGAGCTTCTTCCAGCATTTTGTCGCTGATCATATCCTGGAAATCATCCCGGGCCTCGGAGATGTGTTCCTGGTCGAGGGCCTCGTCCTGGATTGCGATCAGGCGTTGAGTTACCTCCTGGAGCTGAACCTGGATTTCCTGCAACTCGGCCTGGATATCCTGGCCGGGCGGTTCCTGTTGCGGAGCCTGCTGGGGGGGCTGCTGCGGCTGCGGCGGCGGTTGACTTTCGGGGGCCTGCGGCTGGGCGAACAGCCCGGAAGTCGCGATACCGATGGAGACCCCGGCAGCCGTGATCAGCTTCCAGGGCGACGTGTGTGTGTTGGATAAACGTATCATGCCCAAAGGAAATGCAATTCCCGTGCCAAGTGAAAGGAATCCTGCCGTCCGCCGGCGGGGTGAATTAGTAAAGCCCGTTTGTACAGAGTTTTAAAAAAAGCTTCCGGTCCCCGGTCCGGAAGTCCCGGACGTGGACCGTGCCGAAATCCACCCCCTTTTCTGTGCGGAATATGCACATGTACTGATTTGGAAATCCGTTTACGAGCCCGCCGGACTCAATCCGACTTTCCGGTTTCAGGAAGGTCGAGCTTCTTCAGGTACTCGTAGAGGGTGCGGCGGCCGATGCCGAGAAGGGCGGCCGCCCTACGTTTATTGCCGGCACACTGGTCGAGGACGTGCTGGACGTAGCGCAGTTTCAATTCCTCCAGCGGCGTGACCCGCTTATCGTCGAGAAGGGAGGGGGGAAGGGAGAAGGCGCTGTCGTCGCGCGCGGTCTGCAGGGAGGAAACCCCCCGCAGGCGTTCGGGGAGATCCTCGGCGCGGACCGCTCCCTCCTGGCAAAACGTTGCGGCGCGTTTGATGACGTTCTGCAGTTCCCGCACGTTGCCCGGGAAGGAATAGTTGCGCAGGAGGTCCAGGGCGTCGGAGGAGAAGCCGCGCACGTTTTTTCCCAGCTCCCGGTTGTACTGCGAAAGGAAACGGATGGCGAGCAGGTCGAGATCCTCCTTTCTGTTTCGCAACGGGGGAATCGTGAGCAGGAACGTTTCGAGGCGAAAATAGAGATCTTCGCGAAACGTGCCGGCGGCGACCGCTTTTTGCAGGTCGCGGTGGGTGGCGACAACCACGCGCACGTCGACCGTGTTTTCGTGGTTGGCGCCCACGGGCCGGATCTTTCCGTCCTGGAGCACCCGCAACAGGATGGCCTGCATGGACAGCGGGAGTTCCCCGATTTCATCAAGAAAGAGCACCCCCCGGTGGGCTTCGGCAAAAAGCCCCTTCTTGGATTTGTGTGCTCCGGTGAACGCGCCCTCGGCGTGTCCGAAGAGTTCGCTTTCGAGAAGGCTTTCGGGAATGCCGGCGCAGTTGACCGGAATAAAGGGGCCGTCTTTGCGGTCGCTTTCGCGGTGAATGGCTTCGGCCACAAGCTCCTTGCCGCTACCGCTCTCGCCGTAAATCATCACGGGGCCGTTGGCCCGCGCGATCTGCTGGATCTGGTAGTAAAGTTTCTGCATCGGCTTGCTGGAGCCGACGATGTCGTGAAATCCGGGTATGCGGCGGGAACTGCGAAAACGTTCCACCTCGAGCCTGAGGCGGCGCACCTCCAGGGCTCTTTCGAGGCACAGGAGCAGGTGATCGAAATCCAGCGGTTTGGTGAGAAAGTTATCGGCACCCGCCTTGAGCGCCTCGACGGCCTCGGGAATGGTGCCGAAAGCGGTAATGACGAGAAAACACGGTGGTTGGCTGCGCGACCGCACCTCCTTGAGCAGGGAGAAACCATCGTTTCCGGGAAGCCGCAGATCGCTGATGACGAGGTCGGGATGCCACTGCTCGATCACCGGCATGGCGTCCTCGGCGGAAGCGACCGCTTCGGTCCGATAGCCGGCCTCATCGACTTCCTGGGTGAGCATGCTCCGGAGCTGTGCGTCGTCTTCGACAATGAGCACCCGTTCGGAAGCCTTCCGGGATTCCTTGGCGGATGTTTCCGCTGGGTTGGTCGAGCCTGTATCGGATGAAAAAACGGTCATGTCGGTGAGAGGGATTACGTCGCGGCGGGTTTTACCGGGTGGGCGAGGGGGAAGTAAAGCTGGACGCAGGCGCCGCCGGTCACCGATTCGGTGATGTCGACCCGGCCATTGTGCTCGGTGACGACCTGTTGGACGATGGCCAGGCCGAGGCCACGGCCCCGCTGGGATTCCTTGGTGGTGAAAAACGGGGTAAAGATTTTCTCGCGCATTTCGGGCGGGATCCCGGGCCCGTTGTCGGATACGGTGAACAGAACGCCGTCGTCACAGGATTTCCAGGTCACGTCCACGCGCCCGTCCGAGGACGCCTGCAGGGCGTTTTGGAAGAGGTTCTTGAGAGCGAGTTCGATCCGGATGGGATCGCCCACGACCGGAGGGCCCGGGATGGGGCCGGTCAACTGAAGCAGGCCGCCGCTGCGGTCGTTGGTCTGCAGGGCATTGAGTCGAGCGCGTTCCGCCGCTTCGTCCGCGCGGATCTCGTGGTTGCGGCTGTTGGATTGCCGGCCGAATTCGAGGAGCTGCCGAACGACGTTCTCCATGCCGCGCACGTCGCTCCGGATTTCGTTGAGGTACCCCCGCATCTCCTCGGCGCTCCGGGAGGAGCGCAACCCCCGCTGGGCTTTTCCGTCCAGCACACTGAGCGGCGTGCCGAGTTCGTGGGCCACCCCGGCGGCCATTTCGCCGAGGGCGGCGAGTTTTTGGGAGGATTTCAGTTTTTCGGTGAGGTCCGCCTGGGCGGCGCGTCCCTCTTCAATCTGGCGTTCCGCGGCCACGATCGAGTCGAGCATCCGATTGAGGGATCGGGCGAGTTCGGATATTTCCCGCGGGCCCTCGGAGGAGGCACGGTGGGTGCGATCGCCTTCGCGCACCCGGCTCATCGATTTGCGGAGTCGGCTGAGCGAGCGCCCGAGGGCGCCGTGGTAGCCGATCAGGATAATGCCGGTCATCAATCCGGTCCCGGCGAGGAGATAAACGACGGTGAGGCTCCGGACCTCGTTGAGGTATTCCCGGATTTCACTTTGCCGGCGCGCGATTTGCAACAAGCCGATCACCTGGCCGTCGGAACCTTTCAGGGGCACGAAATAGGAATAGACATCCCGGCCGTCGACCTGACCGTACTCACCGGTGCGGCGTTCGGTCTCGACCACGCGGGTGATGCGGTCCTCGAGCTGGCGGTTGGTGGAAACCGTTCCGGCCGCGGCCATCACCTCGCCGGTTTCGCTGTAGAGATAGGCGCCGTAGATCCGCCCGATATCGAAGACGGAGTCGAGGGTTTCCTGGACCGTTCCGCCCCGTTCCCGTTCCAGTGAGCGGCTCAGGGGGCCCTGAACCGCGCGTGCCACCAGTTCGACATCCTTCTGCATCTGGGACTCGACGTGATTCTCCAGCCGCCCGAGGGCGAGGTAACCGAGACCGAGCACGGACAGGAGCATGGGCAGGACCATGAATAAAAGGAGCCGGACGGGGAGGCTGGTGTGGGCGGTGAATCTTTTTCTGAGCACGGTACCTGTAACAGTCGAATCTCGGGTTTTAAAAAGGGAAAGTGCGACCCGCGCCATTTTTGAGCGCGGTCTTGTGAGAGAGGAACGGCAGGGCGAAACCCTCTCCGTAAAAACAGGATTCCCCGGCTTTGGTTCCGGCCGGCCCGTCGGCGCATCCCGGGACACGGGCGTGCCGGACGAGGTCGCATGCGGGACATACTGTCCCACGCGATACGATAACGACCGGTGGGCGAAACGTGTTTTCTATATCATAACTAACTTTGCTTCAATTACTAAAGAAATAGATCGCCCTCCGGATCAAGGCCCGGTCGGCCGGGTATGTTTCCTGCATAAGGGAAATCGCACCCGGCGAAAACGGGAGCGATTAAAGGAGGACGATTTTTTTATGGATTCGAACAAACTTACAGAGAATTCGCAGAAAGCGATCATGGAGGCGCAGCAGGAAGCCCGGCGCCGTAATCACAACGAAGTGGATACCCTGCACCTGCTGGCGGCGTTGCTCGAGCAGGAAAGCGGGATCGTTCCCGGAATCCTGCGGAAGCTCGAAATCACGCCGAATGCCGTGCAATTGGCCCTGGGGAGGGAGCTGGACCGGCTGCCCAAGGTCAGCGGAAGCGTGGATACATCCAAGATCTACGTGAGCCAGGCATTCAACGACGTTTTGACGCGGGCGGAGAAAGAGGCGGAAAGTCTCAAGGACGAGTTTGTCAGTGCCGAACACCTGTTTCTGGGGCTGCTCGACACCGGGCGACCGGTGGCTTTGAAAAACCTCTTTGCCAGTTTTGGCCTGGACCGGAAAAAGGTCCTCCGGACACTGAGCGAGGTTCGGGGCAGCCAGCGGGTGACCAGCCGTAATCCCGAGGCCACCTACGAAGCCCTGCAGAAATACGGGGTCGACCTGGTGCAGATGGTGAAAAAAGGGAAGATCGATCCCGTCATCGGCCGCGATTCCGAAATTCGCCGGGTGATCCGAATCCTCTCGCGGAAAACGAAAAACAACCCGGTTCTGATCGGAGAGCCCGGGGTGGGGAAAACCGCCATTGTCGAGGGGCTCGCCCAGCGGGTCGTGCGGGGTGACGTGCCCGAAGGGCTCAAGGACAAGACCATCTTCGCCCTCGACATGGGATCGCTCCTGGCCGGGGCCAAATACCGCGGCGAGTTCGAGGAACGGCTCAAGGCGGTTCTTCAGGAAATCAAGAACAGCGAGGGACGCATTCTCCTGTTCATCGATGAGCTGCACACGATTGTCGGCGCCGGCAAGGCGGAGGGCGCGATCGACGCGGGCAATATGTTGAAGCCGATGCTCGCCCGGGGCGAACTGCACTGCATCGGCGCCACCACCCTGGACGAGTACCGCAAGCACATCGAGAAGGACGCGGCCCTTGAGCGGCGTTTTCAAACCGTCACGGTCGATCAGCCCACGGTGGAGGACACCATATCCATCCTTCGCGGCCTGCGCGAGCGGTTTGAGCTCCATCATGGCGTGCGCATCCAGGACAACGCGCTGGTCAATGCCGCGGTCCTTTCGCACCGCTATATCACGGACCGCTTCCTCCCGGACAAGGCGATCGACCTGGTTGACGAAGCCTGCGCCATGATCCGGACCGAGATGGACAGTATGCCGACCGAGCTCGACGAGTTGACCCGAAAGGTCATGCAGCTGGAGATCGAAGAGGCGGCGCTGAAACAGGAAAAGGACGAGGCCAGCCGGCAGCGCCTGGAGGGGTTGAAAAAGGAACTCGCCGATACCCGGGAGAAGGCGGATACGCTGCGCCGCCAGTGGGAAGAGGAGAAAGAGGAGGTGCAGCAGGTCCAGAAGATCCGCTCGCAGATCGACGAAGTGAAGCTTGAGATGGAGCGGGCGGAGCGCAATTACGACCTCAACAAACTGGCCGAACTCCGTCACGGCAAGCTGCCGCAGCTGGAGGCGGAGCTGAAGCAAAGCGAGCAATCGGAAAAGGAAAAGGTGCTCCTCAAGGAGGAGGTTTCCCAGGAGGAAATCGCGGATATCGTTTCCAAGTGGACCGGAATCCCGGTGACCCGCCTCCTCGAGGGAGAACGGGAGAAACTCCTCCGCCTGGAAGACGTGTTGCACGAGCGGGTGGTGGGGCAGGACGAACCGGTGGCGGCGGTTTCGGAAGCCATCCTGCGGGCCCGTTCCGGCATCAAGGATCCGCGGCGCCCCATCGGCAGCTTTATCTTCCTCGGTCCGACCGGGGTGGGGAAAACGGAGCTCGCCAAAACGCTGGCCCGCACCCTGTTCGATTCGGAAAACAACATGATCCGGATCGATATGTCCGAGTACATGGAGAAGCATTCCGTCGCCCGCCTGATCGGGGCGCCGCCCGGGTACGTGGGTTACGAGGAGGGCGGCCAACTGTCCGAGGCGGTGCGCCGCAAACCGTATTCGGTCATCCTCTTCGACGAGATCGAGAAAGCCCACCACGACGTGTTCAACGTGTTGTTGCAGGTGCTCGATGACGGCCGCATTACCGATTCGCACGGCCGCACGGTCGATTTCAAGAACACGGTCATCATCATGACCTCGAACGTCGGCAGCCGTTTCCTGATCGAGGGGGTCGTCGGCGACAGCATTCCCGATACCGTCCGCGACCAGGTGTTCGCCGAACTGCGGGCCGGTTTCCGTCCCGAGTTCCTCAACCGGGTGGACGACATCATTCTCTTCAAGCCGCTTTCGCTCGACGAGATCAGCTCGATTGTCAACCTGCTCCTGGTCGACCTCAACGAGCGTCTGGCGGATCGGCGTATCGAGGTCGAGCTGGACGAGACCGCCCGGCGGTGGGTGGGGGAAAAGGGGTACGACCCGGTCTACGGCGCCCGTCCTCTCAAGCGCTTCCTGCAGAAACAGATCGAAAACAAACTCGCCCGTGCCATGATCGCGGGCGACATCGGCGAAGGCAGCCGGGTGCGGTTCGCCGTGGAGGAGGATCAACTGGTCATGAAACCGGAGGCGGCGGCGGATTGAGGTATCCGCCGGCCGCTTCGCGGCGGCGCGGGTTGAGCCGGGGATGCGCGAAACCCCCTCCGTCCGGGCGCTCTTTCCCGTGTATCTTGAGTAAATCACCTTAAATACTAAAAAATACTTGCGGCCGCCGCGGAGGCGGGTTTATTTCTCGGGTGACTATGATTTCTGACAGCCAAGCACCGGAAAAGAAGCCCTCCAAGGTGGAGGAAATCAAGGTGGCGAGCCGCAACCTCCGCGGGACGCTTCTGGAGAGCCTCGCGGACGAGAGCACCGGGGCCATCGCGCCGGACGACACCCAGATTTCCAAATTCCACGGCCTTTACCAGCAGGATGACCGGGATCAGCGCGCGGAGCGCCGCAAGGCGAAGCTGGAGCGGGCGTTCATTTTTATGATGCGGATTCGCGCGGTCGGGGGCGTGGTAACGCCGCAACAGTACCTGACCGTGGACGCGTTGGCGGACAAATACGGCAACGGCACCATTCGTCTGACCACGCGTCAGGCGTTCCAGCTCCACGGCCTGCTCAAGGCGAGTCTAAAACCCACCATCCAGGAGCTTTACCGGGCCGGGATGGATACGATTTCCGCTTGCGGCGACGTCAACCGGAACGTCATGTGCCATCCGAACCCGTACGCGTCGTCGGTCCACGCGGAGGTTCAGGAAGCGGCGCAGAAGATCAGCGATCACCTGACTCCGAAGAGCCGGGCCTACTTTGAGATCTGGCTGGACGAAGAGAAGGTGGCCGAAGGGAAGGAGGAAGTGGAGCCGGTCTACGGGAAGACCTACCTGCCGCGGAAGTTCAAGATCGGGATGGCGATTCCGCCGAGCAACGATATCGACATTTTCTCCCAGGACCTGGGGTTCGTGGCCATCGTGGAGGACGGCCGGTTGGCCGGTTTCAACGTACTCGCCGGCGGTGGCATGGGGATGACCCACGGGAAAAAAGACACGTACCCGATGCTGGCGCAGCCCATCGGGTTCTGCCCCGTGGAAAAGGCGGTGGACGTGGCGGAGGCGGTCGTCACCACCCAGCGGGATTTCGGCAATCGCAGCGACCGCAAGCGGGCGCGCCTGAAATACACCATCGAAGAGCGCGGCCTCGACTGGTTTGTCGGTGAGGTCAACAGCCGGCTCGGCTGGAAATTGCAGGAAAGCCGGCCGTATTCGTTTGATTCCTACGGCGATCAGTACGGCTGGTTTCAGGGGACCGATGGGAAGTGGTTTTATAATTCGTTTATTCTTTCCGGTCGGATCAAGGATGCCGACGGATTGAACTGGAAAAGCGCGCTGCGCGAAATCGCCGGGATTCACGAGGGGGATTTCCGGTTGACCCCGAACCAGAACCTCATGATCGCCGGGGTAAGCGACGGGAACAAACCGGTTGTCGAGGGGATATTACGAGAGCACGGCCTCGATCAGGCGCTCGACCAGAGCGGTCTGCGGCTGAACGCGATGTCCTGTCCGGCCATGCCGACGTGCGGGCTGGCGCTGGCCGAAAGCGAGCGCGTCCTGCCGGAGGTGGTGAGCCGCCTGGAGAGCGAATTGGAGAAAGCCGGCTTGCGCGACGACGCCTTGAGCATCCGCATGACCGGATGCCCGAACGGCTGCGCCCGGCCCTACCTGGCCGAAATCGGCATCGTGGGCAAAGCCCCCGGCAAATACAATCTCTACCTCGGGGCCCGTCACGACGGCACGCGCCTCGGGACGGAAGTGGCGGCGAACATCAGCCTGGACGAAATTTACGAACGGCTGGGGCCCATGATCCGCGATTACGCCCGCGAGCGCGAAGAGGGAGAGCACTTCGGCGATTTCTGTCGGCGCAAGGACCTTGCGGTGGCGGCGGAGGCGTAAACGGCCCTTTGCCGTCCGGCGGCCGGGCGGCCAACACCGGTACCGGCAAAGGAAGGGCGGCGGGGTTTATTTCTTCCGGAACTTCCGGTCCAGGGCCCAGGTACCGGAGCCGGCGTAGATCAGGTAGATGCAGGCGAAGAGCAGGACGGCGTCCAGGCGCATGGAATGGAGCGCCGAGACCAAACCGTTCTCTGCGAATTGGGGAAGTTTGGTCAGGTAGATGGCGAAGACCATGGTGACCGCGAGCGGAATGGCGGCCAGGCGGGTGTAAAGGCCGAGGAGCACCCCGATGCCGCCGAGAAGCTCGCAGAGTCCGACAAACGGGCCGAGGAAGCCGGCGGCGGGCAATCCCATCTCGGCGAAACGGCCGGCTCCCATCTCCGCGGGTTCGAGGAACTTCCGCAGGCCTGCCAGGATAAAAACGAGACCGACGGCGATACGCAGGAATATCATTCCGCGAAAGGTGCGGTCGGGGAGGGTTTTATTGAATACCGTCGCCTTCATGGGCGCATTGGAAGAACGGACCGGCATAAACGCAAACCGAAACCGGGAAACGTCAGGAGCCCCGGAGGGTCCGGTAAATACCGTCGGGCGATTATTTGTTCGTCAGGGCCCGAGTTATTGCTCCATCCTCCTGCTTTGAGTACCGCCCGCTCATGAAGCCCTCCCGCATCATCGATACCCACCAGCACGTTTTCTGGCACGGCCGCGATGACCGCGGCCTGATCGCGGATATGGACGAGCACGGCATCGACTGCGCCTGGCTGTTAACCTGGGAAATCGCCCCGGGGGAGGACGATGTCCAGTATCACGGGGTCCTCAATCCGGTTCACCGTCGCGACGACGGCACCCATCGGGGTATCCCGCTGGAGGATCTTCTGCGGGCGCGGGACGCGTTTCCCGGCCGTTTCGTCCTCGGGTATTGTCCGCACCCGCTGGCGCGATCGCCGGAGAAACTGCTGGAGGCCGCGGTTGAGATGTACGGGATCCGGGTGTGCGGCGAGTGGAAATGCCGTCTGCCGTTCGATGATCCCCGCTGCCTGGAGCTGTTTCGCGCCGCCGGGGCCATGAACCTCCCCGTGGTCCTTCATCTCGACGTGCCCTATCTGCCGGACGCCGAGGGAAAGCCGGTGTATCAGCCCAATTGGTACGGTGGAACCGTCCACAATTTGGAGCGGGCGCTCCAGGCCTGTCCGGAAACGGTTTTTATGGGACATGCGCCCGGATTCTGGAGGGAGATCAGCGGCGACGCGGACGCGTCCCCGGACGTATACCCGGACGGGCCGGTGGTGCCGGGGGGACGCCTTTACCGCCTGTTCGAAGCCTACCCGAACCTCCGGGCGGATCTGTCGGCGGCGTCGGCCCTGCGGGCGCTGGCCCGCGATCACCGGCACGCGATCGATTTCCTGGTCAGGTTCCGCGAGCGGCTCTTTTTCGGGAGGGATTACTACGGCGGGGACCTTAACGCGTTCCTGCAGGGGCTCGAATTGGACCGGGAAACGGTCGCTTGCCTCTTTCACCGCAATGCCGAACGCCTGTTCGCGCACCCGTAACGCCATGACCCGCAATCCTGCCATCGATCGCGCGGACCTCGCGCTCCACGGGGGGCGGCCGGTGGTGCGGGAACCGTTCCCGAGGCCGGTCCGCTGGGATGACCGGGAGCGGGCGCAGCTGGCGGAGATGATCGGGCAGCCCTCCCTGTTCTATTGGAAAGGGCCCCAGACCGAACTGTTGCTGAAGCGTTTCCGGCGACACTACCCGTTGCCCCATGCCATGACCTGCTCGTCGGGCACCGCGGCTATTCACATCGCGTTGCTGGCGGCGGGAATCGGGCCGGGAGACGAGGTTATCACCTCTCCGATCACGGACATGGGCACGGTGATCGGGATTTTATACCAGCAGGGGGTGCCGGTCTTCGCCGATCTGGAACCGTACCGCTACAACCTGGACCCGTCCGATGTGGAGCGAAAAGTGACCGACCGGACGCGGGCCGTGCTCGCGGTGCACCTGGCGGGGAATCCATGCGCGATGCAGGAATTGAAGGCGCTCTGTGAGGCACGAAACCTCCTGCTGATCGAGGATTGCGCCCAGGCCTGGGGGGCGGCCTGCCGGGGCGTTCCGGTTGGGTTATGCGGTGATGTCGCCTGCTTTTCCCTGAACGATTTCAAACACATCGGCTGCGGCGACGGGGGAATCGTCGCCACCCGCGATTCCGCAATGGGCGAACGATTGCAGCGCTGCGGGGACAAGGGATATGACCGGTCGGCCGGTATCTCCGCGCCGGAATTCCTGGCGCCGAACTTCCGCATGAGCGAACCGCAGGCGGCGGTAGCCGCGGTCCAGTTGGCGCGCATGCCGGAAATCGCCCGCCAGCGGCGGTTGCTGGGGGATCGATTGACGAGGGAACTGACCGGAATACGCGGAATCCGTACCCACCATGTCGATACGGAAGATGCCTGCAGTTACTGGTTTTATATGTTCCGCACGGTCGACGGCGAGCTCGATTGTGACCGGGCGGAGTTCGTCAAAGCCCTGGTGGCGGAGGGCGTGCGCGCGACCGCGGGTTATCTTCCGGTTCCGCTCTATCAATTCGGGCTGTTCCGGAACGAGAATTTTTTTGCCGGGCGCTGGCCGGTCAAGGAACTGGGCCTGACCCGGGTTGATTACGGAAAGGTGTCCTGTCCCGCCGCCGAAGCCATCCTGCGCACCGGTGTCAAACTCCCGGTCAATGAAGCCATGGACGAGGAGTATATTTCGGCGGTCGGGGCCGCGGTGCGCAAAGTCGCGACCGCGTTCGCCCGCGGCGAGGGAAGGGAAAAAACATCGAGGGATAAATGAGCGACACCACCACAGCCGAGGATATCCTCTATTTCGACGCGTTCACCGAAATCGGTCCGCGCCGCCACAAACACCCGGCCCATCCCTGGAGACTGGATGAACTGCGGGCCGAGATGGACCATTGTTCGATCTCCGGGGCGCTGGTTTCGTACACGCAGTCGGTGAATTACGATCCGCAATTCGGCAACCGCGAGTTGAGCCGGATGCTGGAGCCGCACAACCATTTGTTCCCGGTGTGGAATGTGATGCCCGCGCACACCGGCGAGTTCCCCGGCGCGCGGGAACTGCGGAGGGAGATGGGCGGCAACGGGATCGCCGCCGTCGCGCTGCATCCCAGGACCAACGCCTGGGACTGGGACCGGGACTACAGCCGGGATCTCCTGGAAATGCTGGGCGATACGGAAACGCTGGTGATTCTGCGGCGGACCGAGTTCGACGACCTCGACGAACTCGACCGGTTCCTGGAACGGTTTCCGCGCCTGCCGGTATTGCTGACGGGAGCGGTGTGGACGGAACAGCGACGGGTTATTCCGCTGGTCCGCCGGCACCGGCAACTGCACCTGTCCTTCGAACGCTTTCAGATTCACTACGGTCCGGAGTTTTTCCACCGCGAGGGGCTGGGTGAGCGGATGGTGTTCGCCAGTCACGCCCCGGTCATGTCGGCGGGCGCCCACCGCTGTTATTTCGATTACGCGGCCCTGCCGGTTGGGGCGAAGCGGGCGGCGGCGGGCGGCAACCTGGTCCGTTTGCTGAAGGGCCTGTGCCCGCCGGAGAATCGGGTCAATGCCGATGAAGATGACCTGATGGCCGCGGCGCGGCACGGACGACCCCTGCCGACCCTCCTGATCGACATGCACATGCACATTCTGCACGAGGGCATGAACGGTGCCGGTGAAGCCTACCGCATGGAGAACGGCGGACCGGGCGGGGTGTTCCCGCTCCTGAAGAGGCTCGGCTGCGACGGCGGCGGGTTCATGAGCTGGAACGGCACGGTCAGCGGCGATTC
>PXDC01000399.1 GCA_003565135.1 Verrucomicrobiota bacterium | reverse complement strand
GTTACGTCCTCGCGGTGACTTCGCCGGAGGCCAACCGTATCAGTTTCGTGGATCCGGCCATTCCCGCTTCGGGGCCGGCGGTGAGCCACCTTCCGGGTTCCATCGGTCCGCTTTCGATGGCGTCGGGACAGATCTCCGGCACCACGGCACTTGAGGACCTGCTGGTGACGACCTCGCTGAACGACGCACCCGAAGTCTTCCGCGTCGGCCGCTACCGGAACGATCCGGCAACGGAGCTCACGCAGGCCGGCGCCACCGCCTCCTCCGCCGGCCGCCTCGACCGGACGGGGCGGGTGACGCTGAAAACCGGCCTCGGTTCGACGGTCGCCTACATGGAGGAGACAGGGGGAAGCGCCACCTTGCGCGTGGTTTCGCTCGACGAGCCCGGTTCGCCTGTGCGCCTGACGGTCGCCGGCATTCCGGAAGACTCGCGCTACCTCCTGGTTCCGTTTGCCGGGGCAACCCACGGGACGCTCCTCACCTACGTTCCCGGCGACACCGGGATGCGCCGCTTTACGATCCTCGAGGATCCGGCCGACGTGTACACGGCCAGTCCCGCGGCTCCCGTTCCCCTGCCCTACCCCGTCGTGGGCGTCTCGGCCGTCCATGCCGGCGGCGACGTCCACCTCGCCCTGTTGCGCGAGGACGGGTCCGAGGCCGTCATCCACCGTTACGACGGCGGCCCGAATCTCGGTCCGCTCCTTCAGACCGTCGAAGCGCCTTCACCCGCCATGCCCCTGTCCGGCATCGTCGCGCTCGGAAACACCGGCGGTTTTCTGGCCCTGCACGCCCCGGGTCCCGGGCGGGGAACCGCCGGCGCGCAGGTGTTTACTTGGGATCCCGGGACCGCAAGTTACGTCGCCGGGGCGTTGCAGTCGTTCGGCGAAATCGCGCCGCGCGCGGGGTCGGGCAACGTGACCCTGCTCACGGCCGAGCCCTTCGTCGACCCGGCCGCCCGCCCGGTCAGCCTGCGCAACGCGCGCGACTGGACATCCGGGGCGCCCCCCGCCCCGCCCGGCACGATCGGCGTGACCGCCGAATTGTTTCTGGACGAGACGGACGGTCTCGGGGACGCGGCGCCGTTGGATCTCGGAGCTTTTCCGGCGGGCGCGACGCACTCGCTGCTCAACCAATACCACGACGGCATCTCCGTTTTCGCGCTCGCCCGGGCGGGCGGCGACCAGGTGGGCCAGGTTGGGATCTCGCCGCCGTCCGGCGTTTTTCCAAAGGCGGTCGAACTGCGGTTCCATTCGCTGCCGGCGGGTCTCACGATTTACTACCGGGACGCCGGTCACATATGGCAGACCTACCTCGAGCCCGGTCCGGAACCGGACGAAGACGATCCGGCCCACGCGGCCTGGTTTTCTCTGTTTCAACGACTCGTTCGGTTCGAGGAGACAACGATCGAGTATTACGGCGAGGACGGCGCCGGACGGCGCACCCCGGTCCGACGCGCGGAGTACCGTTTCACCGCGCCGCCGGACACCTTGAGTTCTCTGGGGGACCACGTGCCCGATTACGTGAAGCTCGGCCTCGGCAAGAATCCGTTCCGGCTTCCGGATGGCGATGCCTCCGGCGGCCGCTCCACGTCCCTTCAGCACGTCCTGGACGGTTCCGGCATCGATCCGCGGTGGCTGGCCGGCACGGCCGTCGATCTTTACGTCCGGCCCCTCTCCCACGACGGAGGCGGCGATCCGGCAACCGCCAGCCGCCTGGCGACCCATCCGCCGGAAGTACTGCCCGACGGGACGGATTACATGGGTAACCAGGTTTTCGTGTATTCGCTCAGCGGATCGCTGCTGGGCCAGGGCGCCGACCCGATTCCGGCGACGCCCGTGCGAAACGAAGGGCTGGGGATATACGATCCGCCCTTCGCTCACCCCTCGGCATTTGTTCCGAACGCGGGCGGCGCCGGGGCCACGGTGTTTCTGGCGGCGACGCGTCCGTCCTTCGCGCTCGCCGGCGCCCTGCCGCCCGCCATGGAATCCAGTTACCGGGGGCGGCAATTGATCGGGCTGCTGCCGTTGCCGGCGCCCGCCTTCCCGGTTTACACGCGCGACTATACGGGGGGCACCCACGCCGACGAAGCTGCGGCCTGGGTTGCCGGTGCCACTGCTTTCTACAGCGGTGAACCGCCCCCGGTGATCGCGGAAACCATCGACACGCTCGACGTCGTCGCCGCACTCGTGTTCGAGCGCTGGCTGCTGCTGCGTTTCATCGACCGCGGCCTCCTGCCCGCAAGCTACGCGCCCCCGGCGGCCGACGCGGACAACCCGCCGCCGGCCAACCCGAACGTTCTATCACTTTCCGGATTCCGGGCGCGCGAGAACGTTCTCCCGATGAGTCAGACCACGGAAGGTCCCGTCGCCCCGAGCCTCGAGGCGTTGCGGGCGCTGGAAGCCTGGCAGCCGGCTCACCCGGCCTTCAGTCTCCCGGCCGCGGCCGCCGCCATCCGCGATACGGTCCGGAACGCAAACGATTCGAGTGTCGAGGCGCTGCGCGCGGTCGCCCTGGACCTCTTCCGCATCAGCGCGGCCCACGGCAACGCCTTTCCCGGCGCCTTCGATCCTCCCCTGGACGTCCTGCGCGCCTTTCTCGCCACGGGCGACATTCCCGCCCCGTACCGGTCGGACTTCAGCGACCTTGACGACGCCCCGTTCACCTCGCTGACCCCCGCCGACTACTCCAGCGCCCTTGCCGGCCTGTCCGTCGCACTCAACGCCCCGGCCCCCCGTTCGGTACAGGTTTTCGAACTCGAGTTCCGGGCGGACTCGCTATCCTACCCCGGCTGCCTGGTCATGAACGACGTGTTCGCACCGGGCACGCTCTACAGCCTCTTCAATCCCGACGGCGAGGCCTTCCGGCTGCCGAACAACTTCAGCATTCTCCCCGGCACGCGGATGGAGGCGCGGGTGTTTACCGATGCGCCGTTCCCCGCCTGCGCCGGGACGGCCGTCGAAGTGATCGAGGTCGGCGGTATCCCGGAGGCGGAAGTGGTTCTGCTTCCCGGCGGTTCCGGCGAAGACACCGACGGGAACCTCCTCGGCGACGAATGGGAGAAGGCGTTTTTCGGCCACACGGGCGT
>PXDC01000048.1 GCA_003565135.1 Verrucomicrobiota bacterium | reverse complement strand
TGCTCCTCAAGAATGTCGGCAGTCTCCCGAAGGAGACCATGGGCCATAATTTTGTGCTGCTGGCCATGGGCACCGACACGACGGCGTTCGCCAGTGCCGCGATCCCGCACGAGGAAAACGCCTTCATCCCGCCCGACCGCGCGGACGAGGTGATCGCCGCCTCCGGGGTCCTGGGGCCGGGCGAAGAGGAGGAGATAACGTTCACCGCACCGGAACGGGCCGGTGATTACGATTATATTTGTTCGTTTCCCGGGCACACCGCGGCCGGAATGGTGGGGGTGATGACCGTGCGGACGGAGGACGAAGACACGCCCGGTGAGGCCGACGAGGAGCCGCCCGAGGAGGAGCCGGAGGAACGGCCGGATGAGACGGAGGAGGAGGCGGACCCGCCGGCGGATGGTCCCGACGCCTGACGGGTTGTGCGGGAGCGTCGTTTCCCTCAGGCCTCGAGCCGCCGGAGTCCGACCAGGAACTCGCGGTTGCCGTCGGCGCCCCGGATGGGGGAGTCGACCGTGCCGATCAACGATGCCCCGGGAAGGCTTTCCAGGGCGAAGGTCCGGACCTCCTCCAGGACCCGTTCGCGGATCTGCGGGTCTTTGATAACCCCGGCGCCGCGGGCGGCTTCCTGGCGGGTGGCTTCGAATTGGGGTTTCACCAGCGCCACCAGCCAGCCGCCGGGACGGAGCACGGACCAGGCCGGGGGCAGGACCCGTCGCAGCGAAATGAAGGAAAGGTCCATGACGATGCCGTCGTAGAGGGGGTGCGGCAGCCCTTCCGGGGTCAGGTGACGGGCGTTGACCTTTTCAAGGTTGGTCACGCGGGGGTCGGCGCGCAAGCGGGCGTGGAGCTGTCCGTGCCCGACGTCGACGCAGGTGACCGCGGCCGCGCCGCGCTGCAGGACGCAATCGGTGAATCCACCGGTGGAGGCGCCGATGTCGAGAACGGTCGAACCCTCGAGCGGAAGGTCATAGGTGTCGAGGAACCGCTCGAGTTTTTCGCCGCCCCGGCCGACGTACCTCGGCGGGGCGACCACGTGGAGATCCATGCCTTCCGGGTAGGTTTTTCCGGGCTTGTCGAGCCCCTCGTCTCCGCGGCGGACTTTCCCGGCCATGATCAGGGCGCGGGCCTGGGAACGGGTCGGGCACAGCCCGCGGCTCACCAGCAGTTCGTCGAGACGGATTTTTTTTTCCCGGGGTGTCGGAGGCATGGTCAGGAAGGACGGCCCGCCGTCGAAACGGGACCGGTGTGAGTCGGATCGCGCATGGGCGGACGGTAAGGCCGTGCACCGTCCCGGGACAAGCCCGTTCCGCCCCCACAGGGTGCCGCCGCCGGGCTGTTGAAGGCGGATCCGGGCTCGGTCCGGAGGCATGTCCGGATTCATGCCTCAATAAATGTGGGGTTTTGGGCTTGACTTGGTGGGGTAAAATGGGGAGAAGTGGGGCGTTTTGGGGAGCTGATCAGCCAACAGGAACCTATGTCGAACCCAGTCAAGCCGCTTTATGTCGGATCCTTCCGGCATAATCTGGACGCTAAGAATCGCTTGACGATTCCGTCCAAATGGAGGTTTGCGGGCGATGAGCAGGAGGCCTACCTGGCCCTTCCGCATCCCACCGGGTACATCGTGGTGCTCCCGCCGCTCGAGATTGAGAGGCTGCACCAGAAGGTCATGGAGGTGAAACTCAGCGACCGGGGCGGCCAGGACTTTATCAACAAGTTTTTTGCCGCGGCCCATTCGCTCGGTTGTGACAAACAGGGACGGATCGGGCTCGCCGAAGACCTCATTCGGCACGCCGGGATCGAGAAGGAGTGCCGGCTGGTGGGGACGATGACCAAGTTTGGTATCTGGAGCCCGGAAAAGTGGGAGGAACTGAACAACCGGACCCGCGGTGAAGCATTTGAAGACCTGATGCAGCGAATTGATTTGTGAGCCCTTCCCCCGCCGTCAACCCGCGGCGTTAACAGAAATAAAAAAAACAAAAAAGCACATGAAACTGACACGCATGTTATTCTCGTCCGAGACATTGGATCGCGGCACCGTCCGGCATTTTTCGGACGGTGATTTCGCCTTTCCCCTGAATTCCCGGGGGCACCTCTCCTACGTCGACAGCGTTCGCCTGCGGCGTCCGGTCTCGCGCAGCCTGAAAATAAACACCGGTGAGGCGCCGGGCTACGGGACTTTGGAAACCAGCCGGACAAAACGGGGATTCTGGTCCTTCCTCCGGTGATGTCGGAAACCCTGAACCGCGGCCGGGTAAACGGCCCACACCGCACAACCCACAGACAATCATGGCAACAGCAACAACACTTAGGCAGCCCAAACAGGCGGGAACGGCCCGGATCCGGAGCTTTCCCTGGCCGTTCACGGTCAACGTCATTTACGGAGCCTTTTCAGGCATGAGTCACCAACCGGTATTGCTGCAGGAGGTTTTGCGGCTGTTGGCGCCGCGGAACGAGGGACGGTACCTCGATACCACGTTCGGCGGCGGCGGCCACTGCCGGGCCATCCTGGAGGCGGCGCCCGGGGCAACCCTCCACGCGATCGACCGCGATCCGGAAGCGGGTGAGCGGGCGTCCGCACTGCGGGCCGAGACAGAGGGAAACCTGTCCTTTTTCGAGGGGAACTACGAGGCTTTGGACTCGTTGTTGCCCGACGGGCTTTACGACGGCATTCTTTTCGACCTGGGCGTGTCCTCGTTTCAACTCGAGGATGCCGAGCGCGGCTTCTCCTTCAAGCTGGGCGGTCCGCTCGACATGCGGATGAATCCCGGGCAGGGATTGTCCGCCGCCGAGTGGATCCGCACCGCCGGCCGGGAACAGTTGATCGAAGCGGTCCGCGATTTCGGCGAGGAGCGGGAATGGCGCCGGGTGGTGGATGCCATTATGCGGGCCCGCGAGGAAGGTGTTCTCGAAACGACCGAGGATCTGGTGCGGGTGGTGGAAGGGGCGAAGGTTCGCCGGCCCCGCCGGAGCGGTCCGGGTTTGCATCCGGCCACCTTGACGTTCCAGGGCATACGTATCGCGGTGAACGACGAACTGGGCGGTCTGCGCCGCGCCCTCCCGAGGGCCTTTGAGCGGCTGGCCCCGGAGGG
>PXDC01000475.1 GCA_003565135.1 Verrucomicrobiota bacterium | reverse complement strand
CGATCGGGGAGACCGAGAGGCGGTTCCTCCGGCTCGAAGTGAGCCATCCGTAGTGATGGTACGGGCTGGGAGAGCCCGTGATGACGACGAAGACAGGCACGACAGCGAATCAGGTGAACGCGCCGGGCTCCGGCGCGTTCACCCTGATCGAGCTCCTTACGGTGATTGCGACTATCCGGATCCTTGCTGCAATCCTGATCCCGGTTCTGTGGCATTGGGCGGCGATCTTGCCTACGCCGACGGGGGGCACCGGGACCTCCGGGAGGGGTTGGGAACAACCGAGGAATGGTGGAGGGCCTGATTCGACATCGTGACTGAGGAAATGATTACCGAAGAGGGCCGGGTTTTCCGGTTGCTCTCCGGGATCGAGACGAAAGGGCGTCGGCCCGCACCAAAAAAGTACACAGTTTTCGTTCGAATAAACAGACTTTGGCATTGTCGGGGATAGAGTTTTGGCGGAGGTTTAGCCATCGGTTCATTTTTGAACGGTTCCGTTGGTTTCCCAAATAGAAAGGTTCGTATGAAAAGAGACTGCCCGACTCCGGCTTCCTCCCGGCCCTCTGCGGCCGCGTTTACGTTGATCGAACTCCTCACGGTGATTGCCATTATCGGCATTCTGGCGGCGATTATGATCCCGGTGGTCAGTTCGGTTCGCGAGAGTGCCCGTGCCTCGAAATGCACGTCGAACATGCGTCAGATCGGCAATGCGATCATGCTGTATGCCAGCGAGATCGACGGTAAAATCCTGGCGTCCCGCTACGAGGATCGATTCGGCAACCTCCGGCATTACTGGCACCGCGAGCTCTGGGAGCACGCGGGGTACAACCTTGGCGCCTACCAGCGCAACGCCAACGACGAGCGCCGTTTGAGCCAGGTGGAGAACATCTTCCATTGTCCCACCACGATCGCGGGGAATCCGGCGTCGTTGCTCACGCCGGGCTCGGACCGGGGGAACGACCCCTTTTCCTACACGATGAACTACCTGCCCAACTTCGTCTACTTCAACGGGGGAACGCCGGTGGCGCAGACGCGGCCCATCCCCATCGAGGCCTTCGACGCGCCCTCGCTCACGGTGATTGTCTACGAGGGAACGAACTGGCGGGGCCACGGTGGTTTCTACCACACCAGTCACGGACTCATGCCGCACAATCGGGCGGCCAATTTCCTCTTTGCCGACACCAGCGTGCAGCGAATCCCCTACGACCAGGTGCCGGAGTACGCGGCGCGCAATTCCAATGCTTTTTGGGGCGGCGAGGATTATGTGCGCTGAAAGGATGATTCGTTGGCTTTACCGGTGGACGGGAGTGGGTTTGCTGATAATGGTGGCGCCCGGCGGAGCGATTGCCGGTGGCGGGCTCGGTCCGGATGCGTGGGAGACGCACTGGGAGCGGGCCGGCGCGGATCCCGACAACGCGACCGGGACGACGCACCGGGTGGAGACGCCGGCGGAAATTCGCCGGGTGATGGCGAACGACGCCGGGCCGGGCGACATCCTGGTCATGGCGAATGGAACCTGGGAGGACTCCGAGATTGCGTTCGAGGGACGGGGAACGGCGGAAGCGCCGATTGTGCTGCGTGCGGAGACGCCGGGGGAAGTGGTGCTGACGGGAAACTCCCGGATTCGTATCGGGGGCGAACACCTGGTGGTGAAGGGGTTGCTGTTCCGCGACGGTTACATCGAATCGGGCGCGGTGGTGGAGTTCCGCACGTCCGGTCACGGGACGGCCCGGCACTGTCGCTTCACCCATTCCGCCATTCTGGACTACAACCCGCCGGAGGACGACGTCGCCTACCACTGGATCGGGCTTCACGGCCATCACAACCGGGTCGATCACAACCGCTTTCGCGGCCAGGACCACCCGGGGCGGATGATCACGACGTACATTGACGAAACCCCCAACTACCACCGGATCGACAACAATCACTTCGGGCCGCGGACGACGCGCGACGAGCACCTGCGTCGGTCCGGCGGGGCGGCCATCATGATTGGGCACTCGTTTACCTCGATGCACAACTCCCGCACCCTGGTGGAGCGGAACCTGTTCGAGCGTTGCAGCGGGCACGGAGAGATCATCTCGAACAAATCGAACGAAAACGTTCACCGCTACAATACCTTCATCGAATCCCGCGGCGCGCTGACCCTGCGTCACGGCGATCGCTGTGTGGTGGAGGGCAACTGGTTTTTTGGCAACGGCAAAGCCGGTACCGGCGGGGTGAGGGTGGTCAACTCCGGGCACCGGGTGATCAATAATTACTTCGAGGGGCTCACCGGGCGCGGCTGGACCCCTCCCTTCGGCATCATGAACGGCCAGGTGGACCCGGAGGTCCACGAGTATTTTCAATCGGTCGGAACGACAGTGGCCTTTAATACTTTCGTGGACTGCGAGCGTCCGGTGGTATTCGGCCTGGGCGCGGAACGGGACAACCTGGTGTTGCCGCCGAAAGACGTGGTTTTTGCCAACAACCTCGTTCACGGCACCCGGGGGCCGCTGGTGGAGCTGCGCGATGAACTCATCGAGCCGTCCTGGAAGGGAAATATCCTTTCCGGTGCCGAACCCGGGGTCGAGGAAGGAAACGGTTTCCGTACGGCCGACCCGGAATGGGTTTCGGAGGACGGCGGGTTCCGACGCCCGGGCGAGGGCAGTCCGGCGGTCGGGGGAGCGGAGGGGAATTTTGATTTTGTCACCGAGGACATCGCCGGGCGACCCCGGGGCGGCAAACCCGATGTCGGCGCCTGGCAATCGGGAACGGCGCCCGCTACGCGCGGACCATTGGGTCCCGGCGACGTCGGTGCTCCCTGGGCCCGGGATTGATTGATCCCCATTTGCCCGGCACGGGCGCGGTGAACGAATGAATTTGGTCGATTGAACTTAATCCAGAAACAACAACCAAGGTACCACCTATGAACAGACACCCCTACACACGGATCGCCCTGATCCTCGCCGGCGCCGGATTCCTGCTGGCCGGGGCCACGACGCTTTTTGCCCAGGAAGAAAGTATCACTTTCCAGGATACATTCGATGAATGGTTCATCGGCGATCCGCCGGGGATTCCGCCCTGGACTAATGTCAGCCAGGGCGAGGGCCGGGGCACGATCCAGG
>PXDC01000412.1 GCA_003565135.1 Verrucomicrobiota bacterium | reverse complement strand
TATCGCGAACAGGATCCGTTTGGAACCGCGGCTGCCGTCGGCGTTGAAAAGCAGGGCGGCGGCCGGGTGGTCGTCGATTCCGAAAGTGCGTATGTAGTCCGGGCCCGGCGTCTCCGCAAGGCGCAGCAATTCGCCCCAGTCGGACATGCGGAAGGCGATCCATTGCCGGAAGTAGGAATGGGTGCGTCCGAAACGGTCGATGGCGCCGTAGTCCAGGGCGTTGACTTCACCCTCCTGATACGTGTTGTTGCGGCCGCCCTTGGAGCGCAGGAAGTCCTGGCCGGCGGACAACATCGGAATTCCGACGGAGGTGAACAGAATCGCCGCCATCAGGTGCGTGCGGAAAATATCGTTCGCGGTGGGATGGGTTCCGTCGTGATCGGGGTTTTCTGTGATTTTGTCCAGCCAGCAGCGGTCGTCGTGCGATTCGGTGTAGTTGACGCTTTGGGCGGGCCAGGCGGAGAGGTGGTCGATGCAGCCCTTCATGAAGTAGGCCAGGCCTCCGGCGTCGCCGTGGCCGTGCAGGTAGGCGGGGACGAACTCCCGGAACTCGTCGTTCCAGAAGGAGAAACCGGTGGTGCGCAATTCCCAGGCGATGTTGCCCCGGAAGCTCCAGGGTTCGGCGATCAGGATGAGGGAAGGTTTCACCTTTTTTAAAGCGACTTCCACCTCCTTCAGAACTTCGATGGTCAGCAGTTCGCCCAAATCGAAACGGAAACCATCCACGTCGAAGGTCTCCACCAGGTGGGTGAGGCTTTCGATGATCAGACGGCGCGACATGGCCGATTCGGCCCGGAGGGTATTGCCGCAGCCGCTCCAGTTGGTGAGTTCGCCGTCGGGTTCGACGTGAAAGAAGTAGGCCTTGTCCAGGAATAAGAGAAAAGGCGGTTCTCCGACGTGATTGTACACCACGTCCAGAATCACCGCCAACCCCCTGCGGTGGCAGGCCGCCACCATTTCGGCCAGCTCGCCGATTTGCGAAGCGGCGGCGGGATCGGCGGCGTAGTGGCTGCACGGGGCGAAGAAATTCGTCGGCATGTAGCCCCAGTGGTATTCGTCCGCTGTGGCGCTGTCGAATTGGCTGACAGGCTGAAGTTCCAGGGCGTTGATTCCCAGACCGCTCACGTAGGAGTCCGCGGAATCCAGCCATTTCCGCAGGCCGGTGAACCCCGGCCGCTCCTGGTCGGGAAGGGCGATGGGCGCGTGTGCGGTCAGGTCCCGCAAGTGGGCTTCCAGTACCACCAGGTCGTGGGGGCGGGGCGGCTCGAAAGGCGGCTGATTGTCCCTAGCGGGCAGGGCGGCCCGGTCCACCACGATGCCGGGCCCGAAAGGACCTGCGGTGGCGAGCGCCCAGGGATCCAGGAGACGACGATCCTTTTCGAAGGCGGTGCTGACCCCGTCGTTTTCTCCCTCGACTCTCAAGTAATAAAAGGCGCCGTGCCGTCTGCCCGCCAGGCGTGTCTCCCAGGTGAGGCCGTCCCGGTCCAGAGTCATGGCATGACGCTCGCCCTCCTCGTCATCCGGGGCGGCGACAAGCTCCAGGCTTACGGCCCGGGCGCGCGGGGCGAAGGCCCGGAAAACGGTTTCTCCGTCTTCGATGCGGGCGCCCAGCGGCTTGTCCGTCTTCAGGTCGTGGAATGACAACCCGGGTCGTACCGGAACCGGTTCCTGATGTGAGGAACGCCGCCAAGTGAGGGCGTGATTTCCATCCATGCCGCGCCCCTCCTTCACGTCGAAGAGGAATACGTGGGCGCCGCCGCGCAAAGGTTCGAGGAAGTAATTGACGTTGCCGGCCTCATCGCTCACCAGGTTTGTGGCGGCGGCCAAAGGGCGCAACCAGTGCCAGCGGGAGGAAACGAACCGGAAGGGGCAGGCCTCGCCGTTCAGCCGTTCGACCGGTATGGCCCGCTCCCAGAGAAGCGTGCCGTCGGAGCATTCCCGGGGGCGAAGTTCCCAGTCTTCCTGGCCGCCCCGCCTTCCCCAGTCGTTGAAAGGGCCGACCACGCGAACGGGGGTGCGCCGGAAATCGAGGTGCGGGTGACGGTGGTCCTCCTGGCAGAAAACGAGGGTGTCGCGGTCGCGGCGGTAATAACCGGTGAAACGGCCGATAAAGTCGGGCGGGGCGGGGCGTATGCGGTGTATGCGGAGGCCCCGGGACGCGGAGACGAGCGGCGGCGGACGTTCTTTCGCCCAATCCCGGTCCAGCAGGGCGCAGCCCACCGACGGCGCCAGCCAGAAAACGTGCGTGATGTGGTGCGGCTGTTCGCTCATGGAAATCGGGATAGAGCAATGGCACGATCCCCGCTATTTGACGAGAGTGAATATACCGGACGGGGAAAACTTTTTATCTGGAATCTGTGGCCAAAGCCAATCCGTGGCCAATGCCAAGCTGTGGCGACCGGACTTCGGCGAGCTCAGTCGAGTCGGTTTATCCCGGGAGACTCCGGGGATAAACCCCGTCGCCACGATATTTTGTGAATCGACGGCATCTCGTCCAAGGGCGGTTCCTGATTCGTTTCCTTTCCCCTGTGTCATAAGGTTGCAATCTTCTTGGCGGGGTATATTGCGCTTGTCGAAGGCTGTTGAGCCTTGCTCGGACGCCTTGGCCGGCAGCGTTATGGAGAGCCCTGGCGCCTGCGGGAATTACCGGGGCGAATGCTTGCATTAGGCCCGGTCGTGGTCCATGGTTTTAATGTTTATGAGCGATGCTATCCGATCCGTGCCGGTAAGCGATACCCGGGAGATGCTTTTACGTCTGAGATCCAATATCGCCCATTATATCAAGGGAAAGGATGACGTCATCGATAAGGTGCTGGTTTGCCTGGTGGCTTCGGGGCACCTGTTGATCGAGGATTTGCCGGGCCTGGGGAAAACCACCCTGGCGTACTGTCTGGCCCGTTCCATCGACGCCACTTTTTCCCGCATTCAGTTTACCAGTGATCTCCTGCCGGCCGACGTGATCGGGGTGTCGGTTTACGATGAATCGACTCGGACGTTCCAGTTCAAGAAAGGCCCCGTCTTCGCCAACATCGTGCTGGCGGACGAAATCAACCGCACCACGCCGAAAACCCAGTCGAGTCTTCTCGAAGTGATGGACCGCGGC
>PXDC01000446.1 GCA_003565135.1 Verrucomicrobiota bacterium | reverse complement strand
GGCCTCCTCGCCGCACTGGCCATCCCGGCGTTCCAGCGCGTTCGTGAGAACTCCATTAAGAGCAAGTTGGACAACGACGCCCGGCAACTGGCTTCGGCAGCCCAGCAGTACTTCCTGGAGAATAATGTTTCGTACGTGGATCCCGAGTATAATGAGAACACCGGAGAATTCGATCTTGAGCCGTTTCAACCGTACCTTCGCAGGATGGGGGCGGATTATAATCTTATTACACCTGCCGCTAATGTCCCTGGCAACGTTCCTGAAGATGCAATTCCCTCTCAAGCCAACGACGAAGGAATTGCATTCTCTATTGGACACGATTTGGTAGCGACAAGAAACTACAGTCCCGAAGGACAATTCGTTAGCGAAACACCATAACCCTTTGCACCGAATCTTTCGTAACCGTATTGAATTCGGTAAAAGGCCGCATCCCCCGGGATGCGGCCTTTTCTTTTCTTCCGTCGATTTACATTAGCCGCTAACGCTTCCCCGGCGCATCGATCATCAAATCCCTGGCCGGGAAGATGAATCAACCGGAGAAGGGGCGTCGACGTTTTCCGACCATACGAACTCCCCCGTTCTGTCCGTCCCCGGACAAAACTGGCCCGCTGCCCCCGCTCCCGGCCGTCACCGTGCGTCGGCCGAGCAGCTTCCATCGAAACCCTGCCACCCCGATGGCCCCGGGCGAAAACCCGGACCTTCTTGTAAGGGATTCACTGCGTCCAATCGGCGCGATCGTCCGATACCCCGCTCGGCATTGGCCCGATTGCCGGTATTGACCGAAAGACGTATGCTGGCGGCGGTTTAAAACAAAAAACATGTTGGATGGGCGCCGGGGCGGCGACGGCCGGCGCGAACGAAGGAATCCATGACGCGCAAAATCAGTTTTCTCAGTTACAAAGGCGGGGTGGGCAAAACCTCGCTGGCGGTCAACCTGGCGGTGTGCCTGGCCCGGGAGGGGCAGCGGGTCCTGCTGGTGGACCTCGATACGCAGGCCAACGCCAGCATCTGGCTCATGCGGCTCAAGCGCTGGAACCGGCTCAACGGCACGGGTGTGGGGGCGCTGTATTCGATTTTCAATCCGGGCGACGCCACCCTGGCGGACTGCGTGATCCGGGACGTGGTGGAGGATTCGGACGGCCGCCAGCTGGTCCCGGGCCTCGACCTGATCCCCACCACCTTCAACCTGGTCGACCTGGAGAGCGACCTGGAGGGCGGCAACCCGGACCGGCGTCCGTCCGCCATCTTCCGCGAGCAGCTCAAGGAGATCGAAGGGGACTACGACACCATCATTTTCGATTGTCCCCCCGACACCCTGAAAGCCTCCCAGTGCGGGGTTTTCTGCAGTAACGAGATTTATGTCCCGGCCAACGCGGATACGCTGAGCCTGATCGGGTTCACCCTGCTGGGGGAAAAGCTCCAGAAGCTCCGCTGGGCGTCGTCGCGTTACGGCGGTAACGGGAGCGAAGCTCCGGGTGAGATCCGGGGGGTGATCTTTAATTGCGTGGGCGAAGAGGCCGACATCGAGGTGGCCGAGATGCGGATGCGGGTTCGCCTGAACCAATTCCGCGGCACCGGGCAGGCCGCCGCTCAGGCGCGGATTTTCAAGACCCGTATTCCCCACACCCGGATGGTGGAGCGGGCCGTGTCGGTCGGGCTCCCGGTCCCGTTGCTCAGTATCAACGGCGATGATACGGGGGATGTCCGCACCGATTACCACAACCTGGCCCGGGAAATCCTGCGGGACGACCCCGCATTGGTGGCGGACGAATTCGAGCGCAACGTCGCGGGCTTTTAGCTTGAGTTGCCGGGCGGGCGGGAAGGGATAGTCCCTCCTGCAGGGTCGATATTAGACGGCGAACATCGACCACATCATGTGGCAAACGACGGCCAGGACAACAAACAGAGCGAATATGCGGAGTTCACCTCTCATGGCTGGAACCTTTCCGGGTTGAGTGATTTTTCATCGTACGGGTTTCCCTGATGCCGGGACCGCGAAACCATGGACGGGTCCTGACGCCGATCAGCTTACATGACGGGGATTTGCGCACAATCGGGCGAAACCCTAAACGAGCCGGAAAAAAAGGCTGAACCAAGCCTGGGGGTTTACCGCATGTTATGGCATTCGATCACCTAAGCCGGCGACGTCGGTGACCGAATCGTGGCGCGCCGCTTCAGCCAGCGCAGTACTGGGGGCGCTAGCTAAAGCGGCGCGCTGCGTGGCGGACACCTTTCGGAATAGTTTGGGTGTTTCGCGCCAGATTTCACGAATAAGGGACTAAGCTACGCTCGACACTCCGCCTTAACCGAGCAGCATTCGGACTGAGCCGGCGGCGTCGGTGACCGGTCACGGGGGGCTGGTCACTCCGGCGGTTTCGCCGCCGGCCCGGTGCCGGAGAGGGAGTCCATCAATTCATCGATTTCCGGGCGCACCGCCTGTCGCCGGCCCATCCAGGCGCCGAAGGTGAAGACGACGCCCGCGGTCAGGACCGGCGCACCCACGCGCAGGGCCATGTCGGCCTGGAGGCCGTAGGTGGCGACCACAAAAGCGGCGAACCCGGCCAGGATGGACCCGATGGCGGCGCCGGGTCCGGCGTGTTTGAACGCGGGCAGCAACCCGAGCAGCATGGGTATGGATACGGGGCCGACCAGGGCGGCGAACCAGGAGATGATGAGCCCGATGACGCCGCCGAAGCGTTCCGCTTCGATGGCGATGATGAGGGTGAGGAAGGTGAAGCCGAAAGTGACGATGCGGGCGACCCGCAGGGAGGCTTTCTGGGAGAGGTTCCGGAAGCGGGCGGACGCGACGGGCAGGATGTCCCGGGTGATGACGGCGGAAATCGTATTGGCGTCGGAGGTGGTCATGGACATGGTGTTGGCGAACATGGACGCCAGCACGAGACCGACCAGTCCGGCCGGAAGGAACGTACGCACGAGTTCGGCGTAGGATTGTTCCGGGTCGGCGATTTCGGGCAGGAGAAGGGGGGCGGCCCACATGGGGAAAAAGAGAATGAGGGGCCAGATGGCGTAGAGCCCGCCGGAAAGCAGGGCGGAGCGGCGGGCGCTTTCGGGCGACGGCGCCGCCAGGTAGCGCGAGGCCAGG
>PXDC01000116.1 GCA_003565135.1 Verrucomicrobiota bacterium | reverse complement strand
GGATGGTATTGTAGAGGGAGTTGAATCGGCGACGCTTCGGCTGACCCACCGGCCGAGGAATGGCGGAGCGGAATTTCCGGTCACGATCCACGTGTTGTCGCCCGATAACGCGGGGTGGGTTCCGGGGCAGGGAAACAATACCACGGCCGGTACGGGAGAACCGGCGGCAGGCTTCCTTGCAAGGGGAGGGGATGGGGATCCCGATGTGCCCTGGGCGAGCGAGGGCAATTTCGGGATGTCGCCGGGGGACTACGATCCCGCGCCGATCGCGAGCTTTACCTGGTATCCGGGGGATTCGCTCCGGCACTCGGAGATCGAGATTCCGGGCGAGGTGATCATGAACTGGATCCGCAATCCGGAATCCAATGCGGGCCTGGTGGTCCGTTCGGAAGTAGCCCAACCCGACGGGTGGACCGGAAACACCGGGGATTTTTATTCCGACAACCTGGGGGATCCCGATCCCGGAACCGCCCATATCGTCGCCCGTCCGAAATTGACCATCATCCCGGGCGACCCGTTTCTGTCGTTTGCCGATTGGGTGGTCGCCCAGGAAGTTCCGGAGGGACAAAGGGGGGCTTTGGATACCCCCGCCGGCGACGGTGTGGCCAACGTGATCAAGTTTGCCCTGGGCCTTCCGGCGATGGTACCCGCTGGGGGTAATCTGCCGGCGTCCGAGATTGTTATGGAGGACGGTGACGCCTATCTGGCATTGACGTTTTCTCATCCCGAGGGGCTGGGCGGGCTTCAACTCAAGCTCGAAGCCTCCGAGGATTTGGAACAGTGGGACGAGGTGGCTTCGGAATTGAACGTGGTCGAGGAAAGCGGAGAATTCGGGAGAATCGTACGGCTGGTCGATCCCCTGTCCGTTTCCGAGCGGCAGCGGCGTTTTCTCCGCTTGTTGATCCAGCTCGATTGACCTTTACGGCTGATATGTTCGCAAGTTTTGGCAAAACATTTCCTTGTAGAATCGATGGTATTAGCGACCTTTGTTATAACGCATTTTGCATATCGGCGATCTGCCTCCTTGGTGTCGGCACCAATATGTTGAACGCCGGGGAAGGTGGGGCGGTGATACAGGTTGCCGGTGAGACCGATGCCGAAGTGCTCAGCTTTCGTACGGATGCCCTGTTGTTTACGGACCGGACCTACCGTCTGCATCAGGTTCCGGATTTATTGGATGGCCGGCGTTTTCTCATGAGTTCGATCGATCGTACGGCTCTGAACGTGGTACAAGGAGGCGAGCTTACCGTGCTCACACCGGTTCCGATCGAAGGGGCAACCTCCGAAGCGGCTCTTCTGGAACAACAGGGCTTCATCAAGCAGGATCTAAACCCTTTCCAGCTGTTCGGCGACCAGGAGCGGAACAGCGTTCTGACCTACACAAAATCTGTCGAAACGGGCGAATCCTATTCATGGGGCAAATGGGTGGTCGTTCTGGGATTTGAAGAAGCTCGATCCGCATTTGACCGGGCGATGGCCGACCGGGACCGTCCTTACCACGTTTATCCTTCCGACATTCCCAACACGGGCATCCTTTTTGTTGACCAGGAAAAGGACGGACGTTCCGGACATGCGGGCATTACGGTTACGGAATGCAAGAACGGCGACGTCCTGGCTTTCTACCAGAATGGCGCCAATGACGAGTCAAACTGGATGGGTCACGGTAGCGGCGGATGGTCCGAATACCGCCGGTCCACCGATGGGGGGATGACATGGGGGGAACCTGTTGTTTTCGATTATTCGAGGGAACAGTGGTACGGTGATGATGTTTTTTCCGCGATCGTTTACTCCTTGATAACCGCTCCGGATGGAACCTTGGTGGCTACGGTCCTTCGTTACAGAAATGAACGTTGGGTTAAGGCGAAGGCACCGGTCTATTTCCTGAGCCATGACCACGGCGATAGCTGGAAAGGGCCCTTTTCCTTTGATGAAAACAGCACCGTGGAGGATATTTCCATGACCATGAACACTTCTTTCCTGCGCGACGGAGAGGTGTTTATCGTTTTTCGGGGCGGTAGTTCAAACATGGCGCCCGGGGGGCCTCATACGCTCTGGGTTTCCGGGGACAACGGGCGTTCCTTCCATCGAAGAAGCGTGCTGCCTTTCAATGATGCGGATTATTACTGGGCTGCGGGAACTCTGGATAATGGCGAAATAATCGTTTATACCTATAATGCCCACCAACTTTCGGGTGATGCGAGGCGCCACGCGGAACGGAATATTCCCTACACGATCAGCAAGGACGGCGGCCGCACGTGGTCCGAGCCCCGGACGGCATACTTTGCCAAGGGAATTCGAAACATGCAGCTTTCCGAGAAACTGGGAGCGTTTTACTTTATGCACGGCCGCAGCGGAAGCTACCGTCCGGAAGGTGAACTGGAAGCGGGCGATCCCGGGCCGGGTAATTTCGTGCTGTATTACTCTGAGGATGGGATTAACTGGGATGAAGGCGTGCTTCTCATGAGTAGGCGGCAAACGGCAGGCGGGGGCGACTGCTATTCAGCCAATGCCATTATCGGAAAATATGATACGGAAATGCCACAACGCCTGCTGATTCAATCCGACATCAGTTACCGCGGATCAAGAACCAATATGCATCACTGGTGGGTTTCGGTGGAACCGCTTGATTTTTCCGTGAAGCGCCGCTGACAAAAACCCGCTCCGCGGGAAGCGGAATCGAGCTTCATGCTGCCGTGCGTGGAATGGTACCTCCATTTTCCTGTGAGTGGCAGTTCGGCGACGACTCCAGGGGCCGCGGGCAGCGCGTGCGGCATTTCTTCGATCCCGGGCATGACTACGGTATTCGTGTGCGTGTAACCGATGCGAACGGGCGCCGCGCGATCGGTGTTGGCTACATCAACGCCGAGCTTCCACTATCCGATGATGGGATGCTGCACACGACCTTTTACCAGGACGACGAGGACAGGTGGGTGCACTGGCAATTCTACCGCGGGCGCCGCGGAACGGGTTACGCGCGCCATACCCATGTCCTGGATAAAAAGACGGGAAAGGGCTACCACCACGTCGCCCCGCTTGATGGGACGGGTCCATTGCCCGCATTCCTGCACCCGCGTGACTGGGAAATCGAAAAATACCCGAGGGTGCGTC
>PXDC01000082.1 GCA_003565135.1 Verrucomicrobiota bacterium | reverse complement strand
CCCTGGCCGAGGCCGGCATGCGTTTTGACCGCAGTTATGCCGCCACCGTCTGTGCTCCCAGCCGCGCGATGCTGATGACCGGCTTCCACAACGGGCATACGTTCATGGACCGCAACGCCAACATCGCACACGGCTTCCGGTCCGAGGATATCACCGTCGCCGAAATCCTCAAGGAGGCCGGCTATACGACCGCCGTCCTGGGAAAATGGGGTTTCGGCGGAGGGTTCGGAGAAAGCGGTCCCTTGCGCGCCAACCCATCCGTGGCGAGCCCCGGCACCCTTCCGCAGAGTAAGGGCTACGAGTACTTTTACGGCTATATCAATCACCGCCGCGCGCACTCATACCAGGTCGACTCCCTTTGGACCACCATCGAGCCGCCCGCTGAACGTAAATACTACGGCCGGCCCGATCATGGCCTCTGGCTCGAAAAAACCGGCAACACTCCCGACGACGTCCACGCGGTCTACACCATGGATCTCATCGCCGCCCGCGCTGAACAGTTGATCATCGAATATGCCCAAAGCGAGCAACCGTTCTATATCCAGCTCAACCACCTAATCCCTCACTTCGACGTCGACGCCATCGCCGAGGCCGGGCCCTTGTACGATCTCGACGGCGAGATCATCGCCCCGGCCGGTCTCGGTCTCTACGCGGACCATCCGGATCTCTCTGAAAAAGCGAAAAAACACGCTGCCATGATTACCCGCATGGACGCCAGCCTTGGCGCCCTCTTCCGACGCCTCGAAGATCCCTTCGGGGACGGAGAAGGGAGCAATCTCTTCGAGAACACCCTCATCATGTTCACCTCCGACAATGGTCCGTCGCCTGAAGACGGTGTCGGTCTGCAAGGAATCCTTCAACTCGACGCCACCGGCGGTCTGCGCGGGGGAAAACGCGATCTCTGGGAAGGCGGTATCCGCGTGCCGATGATCGCCCGCTGGGATGGACACATCGCCGCCGGGGCCACCTCGGACCTTCCCACCGACCTGGCCGACTTCCTGCCGACCGCCGCCGAGCTTGCCGGAGTGCGCGGTCCCCCCGGCATGGACGGCGTCTCCATCGTTCCCACCCTCATCAACCAGGGCTATCAGTTCCAGCGCGATTACCTGATTTTCGAAAGCCACGAATCGAGGGGACCCGGCCCCGATACCCTCAACCGTCGCCCCAAATGGACAATCATTAGAGGCGACGAAAAACTCGTCGCTTTCCGTGACGGCAGCTTGGAGCTCTACGATCTGGCCGTCGATCACGGAGAAACGGATCCGCTCGATTCTGACGAGCACGCGGAACTGATCGAAGAGCTGCAACTCCTGGCCCTGGCTGAAGGCGTCGAGCAGCCCGACGGCTATGCAGTCGCCTACGTCCAGTGGCAGGGCGGGGACGGTGGCCGCTTCGAAGCGCCCGATAACTGGTCTCTCAAGAGGACCCCCGGGGCTCTATGGTCGGCCTCCCTGGTCAACGCGGATGAGCGGGATTCCCTGGTCCAGACCAGAGGCATCCTGAGCCTTCTCGGTCTGGAGGTGGGCGGCGAGCACGCCCGCCAAACCCTTCTGCTCGAACCCGCCTTCGTACTGGAAGGGCGCAACGAAATACGTGTGGGAGAAAACGGGCACATCCATCTCGAAAGCGCGCAAATGCGTTCCCGGCGCTGGATCGAAGTCGAGGCCGGGGGTGAACTCACCGGTTATGGCCTCATTGAAGGCGATGTTTTCAACGCCGGGACCCTCTCGCCCGGTCGCCCTATCGATCTGCCCGAACCGCCCGATCCGCTGGCCGGGGTCGACACCGGGAGCGTCACCGCCATTGACTTCGATTTCCGGGGGCAGGACGAGGCGCCGATGACCCACACCGAAACCTTGAGCGAGTACTTGGAACTTTTGGCCGGCTTCGACTTCGGCCTGGGCGTTTCGCCGCGTAACGGGGACGACGCCGGCGACGAATTCAACGTCATGGGCCACAACAGCGCGAGTCTCGCCGAAACCATCGCGGCTCAAAACTATCTGAACTTCATCATCGCCCCGGTTCCCGGGGTGGCCATGACAATTGAAACGATCGAAGTCAATCTCTGGCGCAACGGCCCTAACGCGGCGAACGATTTCGCCATCTTCACCAGCAGAGAAGGCTTCCACGACCATGCCGCTCTGGGCCACCTGCGCGTTACGGACGACGGCATCGACAATCAACACCGCTTTGTGGTGACGATTCCGGACGCTCAACCCATCACCGACGCCGTTGAGGTGCGCATCTACGGCTGGAATGCCGGTCAAGAAAACGGCAACCCCCATTTCAACGATGCCACTGTTACCGCAAGCTTCGCGTCGGTGCCCGTGGAGGAGCCAGAATTGTCAGCGGCGTTGAAAATAAAAGGCTCCTATCGCCAGATGAAGAACGGCGCCCTGCAACTCGAAATCTCCGGTTCCTCTCCCGGCGAGTTTGGGCGGCTGGAGGTGGGCGGAGATTTTCATGCCGCTGGCGGCCTTACCCTGCGGTCTGGAAATGGATACCAGCCGCAAGCGGGTGACAGTTTTGCGCTTCTCTCCTGGGAGGGCGCTTCCAGCGGCAGGTTTGACCGGATAGAAACATTTGATTTGGAACCCGGCCTTGGGTGGGACCTGAGCCTGTTCGAAAGCGAGGGGGTGATCTCCGTGGTTCGGGAAAAGGACCGATTCGAATCTGCTATGACAGAAATCAAAGGACTCCTTCCAAGGTGAAAGTATTGACCCGCTCAAATAATATACAGGAAACCAATAAAATGAGTGCTCAATGTTCAGGTGCGCTTCCCTCACAATCTCCTTTTGCACACGCAAGGTGTTGCTTCAAATTGATTGATTGTTCGCCGCGACTTTGGATGATGTCTCTTTTCTTCGTGCTCGCGATGTTCGGTCACTCCGTCATGCTTCATGCCGAAAGGCCGCCGAATGTGATTGTGATCATAACTGACGACCAGGGTTACGGAGACATAGGGGCGCATGGGCATCCGGTTCTTCAAACGCCAAACATGGATTTATTGCGCTCGCAGAGCGCTCGCTTGAACGCCTACCATGTGACTCCCGTTTGCACCCCGACGCGAGGGCAGTTGATGACTGGAATGGATGCCCTTCGGAATGGCGCCCGGG
>PXDC01000257.1 GCA_003565135.1 Verrucomicrobiota bacterium | reverse complement strand
GGGCACTCCCACATGATCTACAATGCCTATGGTCCCCGGCGGGTGCGCGTGATCGACAGCGAATTCGAGGATTGCCCGGGCGATTATGTCCGATTCCGGGATCGCAGCGATTTTGGTGTCATCAAGGGATCGACCTTCACCGCCACGTCGAACTATCATAACGCGACCCCGCCCTTCATCTCGGTTCCCCAGTTTAACAGCCGGGGCCCCGGACATCCGCGCGGCGAACGGTACGAAACATTCGGCACGCACTTTCTTGTTTTTAATAACGTCTTCCGTTACCCCGCGAACCGCGACACCACGGGGCGCCGATACGTCCTGCTGCTCGATCACCGGGGGTTCAATCCGCCCGGCCTTTCCCATCTCATGACTCCCGAAGAAGGTGCCATCCTGGAAAGCGGCGGCAAACAGGAGCGCCTCGACCTGCTGCAAAGGAACACCGGCCTGGATCTTCGCCGGATCCGGGTATTCAACAATCGGATTGAAAACGAGACCCACCGCCTCGTCTTCGGATCGTTCCCGGCCTACGGAGCGGAGGACACCGGTTGGCGCGGCTTTGTCCCACTCGACGACCTCCTCAACGACTCGCTTCCGGACGCCAAGGAAATGCAGAAACTGCGCCGGCTGTTCGGACTGCCCGATTGAGACCCCACGTTCTTCCCCACCTCGCCTCGCTGGATACCCACTTGAGTTCGCCCGCACTGGATGCAGGGGCGGCTTATGTACGCAACAGGCCCTTTCCCATCCGACCGATCCGTTCGCTCCTCCGGGAATGCGGGTTCACGGCGCCCATGAGGACGTCAACCGGGATCCGCACCGATCCACACGTGACGGAGTACCGGGCGGCATGGATTTGGCGCGGGATCATGGTAAGAGCGACGTCATCCATGCTTCCGGGATCCGACCTGCGGGGACCGTTTCCCGGTTTCCCGGTCATCGGCCCGCTAATCGACGCTGATGTGACGGCTCGCGCGACCGGAACGGTCCACGGCTTTCAGGATGACCGGGCCGGAGGTTTCGACGGGACCGGTGTAGGTTTCCCAGTCGGCGAGCGGCGCGTCGCCGTCGCCGGTAAAGCGGATTTCCAACCCGGGGTATTTCACGTTAGCCTTGAGGCGACCGCCCTCGATCACCGCACCGGGCGGAGGAACACGCGCGCCGTAGCCGCCGAAGAGAACCGCCAACCGGGGCAGCTCCCGCTGGGCCAGGGTGTTGGCGAATCGGTTCCAGCCCCGGTCCATGGCGCGCTCCCTCGCCTCGCGGTCCACGATGGTTTCGAAATCGCGCTCGGCCGCCCACGCGCTTTCGGCAAACCCGGCCAGGCGGGGCAGGAGATGAAACTCGAGTCCCTCGACACCGAAAACCGCCTCGGACCACACCTGGGCCTGAAGACCGAGGATATTGCCCTTGGCTTCCGGATTGAGGCGTTCCATGTCGCGGTTTTCCTCCACCAAGTCGATTTCACGGCCCATGCGGGTTCGCAGCGACGTGACAAAGACGTTAAACGGGGCGTACTGCCAGGCGTCTCGCGTCGTGACAAAGCCCGCAGAGTAATGCCCCGGCTCTTCGGGATGATTATTGTAGGCGAGGTCGAAGTAAACGTTCGACCGGTGGCAGAGGATCACCGGGTATCCGAGGTTCGCCAGGCGATAGCCAAGGTCGCGGGTCCTGGCATCATTCCGCCAGGCGTAGGTGACGATGTCATCATCGGAGAAGTCCGGGTTGGGCACAAAACGGCCCCGCTCGTCGCGCACCTGCGCCACCTCCTCCCAGCCTCCCACCTCCAGGTTACGCTCTCTCAGCTTCGCGATGGTCCGTTCGGAAAAATAGGCCTGGAGGTTCTGCGGGTCGGTGATATCCGGCCTTTCCGCCAGCAGCGCATCGGCGATGGGCGATGCGGTCCACGCGCCGACCGCCACCTCGTCGCCGCCGGTGTGCACCATGGTGAACGGTACCCCGGCTTCCTCGTAAAGCGCCGCGAGCTCGTCGATGACCTTGTCGAAGAACCGGTACACCGATTCGCGCGCGACGTTGACCACGTTGTCGGTGTAACTCTGGGGCGAGGCGTACTCCGACTCGTCCTCCGGATCGATGAGCCGGAACTCATTGGCCGCGGCTTCGTCGCCCTTTTCCATGAAGCGCTCGTAGCGCGCCTCCATGGACTTGATGGCGGCGGATGCATGGGCCGGAAGGTTGATGGAGGGAATCACCCGGATGTGGCGGTCGTGAGCGTACCGGAGAATGTCGATAAAGGCTTCGCGCGAGTAATAACCGCTGCCGTAAGTACCTTCCGCATACGGGAAGGGCCCGGAACCGTAGGCCGGGGGCAACCGGGGTGCGTCGAGCGAAGTGTGCCCGCGCTGACCACCCACTTCGGTCAGTTCCGGCAATCCCCGGATTTCAACCCTCCAGCCCTCGTCGTCGGTGAGGTAGAAGTGAAGGGTGTTCAGCTTGTAATAAGCCATGAGGTCGAGGACCTTCTTAATGGTCTCCGCGGTCTGGAAATTGCGGGCGACGTCGACCAGCAGTCCCCGGTAGCCAAACCGGGGCGCGTCGTCAATATGCACAACCGGGAGGCGCAGGTTCCCGGTATCTCCCAAGAGCCGTTCGACCGGCAGCAGGCCGATCAAGGTCTGAGTCCCATAAAAGACCCCGGCGGCATCGGACCCCTCGATCTCCACGAAACCGTCCGGGTCGACCCGCAACCGGTAGGCCTCGCGGTCGCGGCCGTCGACTTCCAGTCCGGTGCATGACAAGCTAATCGTATTGGGACCGCTCTCGCCGCCTTCCCGCAGGATCGCGGAGTACCCGGTCAGCTCCTCAAGGAGACGCGCCAGATGCGCCGCCTCCGGCTCCAGCTCGCCCGGGAAGGCGACGGTGACCGGATCGGTGAACGACACGACGCCGTTCCCCGTCTCGAGCTGCCGCGGCGTCGGCACCACGGGCAGGAGTTCTCCCGGTTCGAGCAAGGTCAGATCCTTCGCGTCGCGGTAGCGAAACGCCGATGTGTTCAGCGGCACCTGGTCGTTCCGGTGACGGGTCATTTGTTCGGGCCGCACAAACGGCTTCACCTCGTAGTGCTCCACCGGGACAATCCCGGTTTCTTCCCCCTCCCCGTCGTAG
>PXDC01000295.1 GCA_003565135.1 Verrucomicrobiota bacterium | reverse complement strand
TTGCGCACCCGCAGGACATCGTCCTTTTCCTCGGTGATAATGGTCACGGTGGCGGTCATTCCCGGTTTCAGCAGACGATCCGGGTTGGCCACTTCGATCACTGTGTCGTAGGTCACCACGTTCTGCTGCAGGATGGGCGCGTTGCGCACCTGAATAACGGTGCCGGTGAAGGAGCGTCCCGGATAGGCGTCCACGGTGAATTCGACGGACTGGCCCTCACGAATCCCCCCGATATCCGCTTCCGGCACGTGCGAATTGATCTGCATCCGGGTCAGGTCGTTGGCGATGGTAAACAGCACCGGCGCCGTCATGCTGGCGGCCACGGTCTGCCCCTCGTCGACGTTGCGCGAAATGACAATGCCGTCGATGGGCGAATAAATCGTGCAGCGCTCCAGCTCGGATCTCGCACGCTCCATGGCGTGAGTGCGGATGCTCAGGGTGGCTTCGGCCTGGCGGAGGGTGGCCTCGGCCCGGTCGATCTCCGATTGGGGAACGAGGTTCCGATCGCGCAAGCGGCGCAGCCGGTCGATCTCGATCTCCGCCAGTTCAAGGGCCGACTCAGCCAGGGCCACCTGCCCTTCCGCCTCACTGAGGTTGGCTTCGAACGTCGATGTCTCCAGGCGGGCGAGAACTTCGCCCCGACTCACCTCGGAATTAAAGTCTACCAGGATTTCGTCAATGATCCCGGAAAGTTGCGACCCGACCTCGACATTGCGCACCGGGTTGAGCTGGCCGGTGGCCAATACCGTCTGACGCAACTCGCCGCGATCCACCTCCACGGTCGACAACAGAACGCCCTGGCTCTCGCCGCCCCAAAATGCCGAAGCCCCCCACCCGATCACCCCGAGCAGGACCAGTACGCCAACCCATCTTCCCCAATGTCTGCGGCTTTTTTCAGTCATAAACGCTCCACTCTAACCCGACTTCCTCCATTTTGCCAACCCAACGTGACAAGCCCTTCATCCGGAGCCACGGCCTTTTTTATTTGGCCTCTGGAGGCCGCATGAAAAAAGCATTTCAGATCGAAATTTTGATATTTGATATTTTTCGCCGGAGAATCCCCGCCGCGACACCCAACTGAAAAGACCGTGCATCCGGAGCCGCTTACCCAGTCGCCTCCCCCGGCGACTGCCGCATCATTTCCTCAGGCTGCCCCAAACCGCGAGGCACTCCTCGATCAGTGCCGGCAGGTCGGCCAGAGGCACCATGTTGGGGCCGTCGGAGATGGCTTGGTCCGGGTCGGGATGCGTTTCCAGGAACAAACCGCTCGCTCCGGCCGCCAGGGCCGCCCGGGCGAGCGGCGGGACGAACTCGCGCCGGCCGGAACTCCGGCCGTCGCCGCCGCCCGGAAGCTGTACGCTGTGCGTGGCATCGAAGACCGTTGGGAAACCGAGGGCGTTCATCAGGGGGAAACCGCGCATGTCCACCACCAGGTTGCGGTAACCGAAGGTGGTGCCGCGCTCGGTCAACCAGATTTCATTGGCGCCGCCCTCCCGAAGTTTTCCGGAAACGTGGCGCATATCCTCGGGCGCAAGAAACTGTCCCTTTTTTACGTTCACCACCCGCCCCGTGGCGGCGGCCGCCAGCAACAGATCGGTCTGCCGGCATAAAAACGCGGGGATTTGCAGGACATCGCAGACCTCCGCCACCGGCGCCGCCTGGGCCCGCTCGTGAATATCGGTGAGCACCGGCAGCCCATACTCCCGCCGCACAAGGGCGAGAAGCTCCAGCCCCTGTTCCATACCCGTGCCCCGCTCGCCCTCCAGGGAGGTGCGATTCGCCTTGTCGAAGGACCCTTTGAACACGAGATTGAGTTCCGGATACTTTTCCCGCAATCCGGCGAGAACCTCCGCCACCCTTCGGCAGACCGTCTCCGACTCGAGCGAACACGGGCCGGCGATCAACAGGAGCTTTGCCTCTTGGTACAACATGGCGTGGCCCATCACTTCGCCGCGCCCGACACGCGTTCTCCGGTCCGTGCGTTGCGCAGTTCGAGTGCGGTCCGAATAAACTCCGCGAACAGCGGGTGGGCCCGGTTCGGCTTCGATTGGAACTCCGGGTGAAACTGGACGGCGAGAAACCACGGGTGATCTTCAATCTCCACGATCTCCACCAGCTCCCGTTCGGGATTCAAACCGGAAGCGATCATGCCGGCGCTCTCCATGCGTTCGAGGTAAGCGTTGTTGAATTCGTACCGGTGACGGTGCCGCTCGCTCACCAAATCCTGGCGGTAGGCCCGGCGGGCGAGCGATCCGGCCTTCAATTGGCACGCGTACGCGCCCAGCCGCATACTGCCCCCCAGGTCGCGGATGCCCTTCTGATCCTCCATCAGAGCGATGATCGGATCCGGGGAGTCCTCGTCGAATTCCACGCTGTTGGCCTTCGGCAGATCAAGCACATTGCGAGCGAACTCGATCACCGCGATCTGCATGCCGAGACAAAGCCCGAAAAACGGTACATTGTGCTCTCGGGCATAACGGGTGGCCACGATTTTGCCCTCCACGCCCCGGTCTCCGAACCCGCCCGGGACGAGGATTCCGTCGAGCCCCCGGAGGCGCTCTCTCCCATCCGCCTCCTCCAATTCCTCGGCGTCGATACGGTGAATATGCACCGCGCAATCGTTTTGAATGCCGCCGTGGGTGAGCGATTCGTAGACGGATTTGTAAGCGTCCTGCAGTTCGATGTACTTGCCCACCACCCCGATGTCCACCCGGTGCGACGGGGATTTCAGGCGGCGCACGACGTCGTTCCACTCCGTCATGGGGCGGGCCGGTGCCTCCAGGCCGAGATTTTCCACCACCAGTTCGTCGAGGTTTTCCCGCTGAAGCATAATCGGCAGTTCATAGATGGAAGATTCCACGTCCATTTCCTCGATCACGGCCTTCGCCGGGACATTGCAGAACAGACTGATCTTTTCACGAAGCTCGTAGGTCATCGGCTGCTCGCAGCGGCAAACGATTATTCCCGGCTGGATCCCGATCTCGCGCAGTTTGGCCACGCTTTGCTGCGTGGGTTTGGTCTTCAGTTCGCCGGCGGCCTTGAGGTAGGGAATCAGGGTGACGTGAATGAAAAGCACGTTGCGCGGCCCCACCTCCAGGGCGAACTGGCGCATGGCCTCCAGGA
>PXDC01000047.1 GCA_003565135.1 Verrucomicrobiota bacterium | reverse complement strand
CGGCGTCATGCCCCGCGCCACCGCACGCAGCTCAACCGCCGTTCCCGGCCGCACAAAAACCTCTTCGGCCGCCACCCGCACGCTCGGCCGGGCGGCTTCACCGTGCTCGAACGCGCCGATGTCGGGCGCGTCGCCCGCCCAGGGAAAAGCCACCGGAGCACCCGCCTCCCATCGCAGGTCGCGGTCCAGGTACAGAATCCCCGCATCCACATCGGCCCGCACCACCTGGGCGCGGTTCTCCGCGGTCCCCACGGCGATCATGTCCCCCTGCTCGCCTTCGATCCCAAACCCGTCAAAAAAGGGATAGGCGTCCTCAACCGGAAGTTTGTCGCCGTATCCGTCGCCACGTGTGATCGTCAAGGGCGCCGCCGTATCCAGCAACAGGCTGCCATCGGCGGGGCTGAAATCAAAACGATCCGGATCGGCAAATCCGGGATCGGCCTCGATGTTCTTTTCGAAAATCCCCGTATGCCCGGTTGCCACGAACAGGCCTACCTCGTCCCCGGCCTCCCACGTTACTTCACGGTCCAGGACAAGCGTCCGCGTATCCGCGACCACTTCCAGCACACGCGCGATTTGTTCCGTCGACCCGACGTAAACCAAGTCCCTTTTCTCTTCCGGCACCTCTTCGGACTGGACAAAGCGAAACCATGCTTCGACGGGCACATGGGTGCCGCTGCCCGATTCAAGCGCATGTGTCGCCGCCGCCTCCGCCTCTTCCGCCGACAAAGCCTCCGACTGGGCCTGCTTCAGGCCCAACGCATGCCGCCCGTAACGAAACAGCGCGTCATGCCCGGGCGCTCCGGCATAAACGACATTGTTGACCACCCGGACCGATTCACTCCCACCGCCCCGTAATACAATCTGGGTGCCGCTCCCAAAGGGGTCGTTGTGGGCCAGCACATTGTTCAGATAAATCAAGTCACGGAAATTCCCCCGCGAACTGTTGGCGGACCAGGCATACCCATGGTTGCCGTAGAAAACGTTGTGATAAACCCGATTGTGCATCGTATCGCGCGTCGAGGCAGCGGACATGCTCCAGGTCATCCCGAAATTGTGAAAAGACCGGTTCAGGCGGATGATCGAACGATTTCCCACCGTCGAATTGCTGGGGCCGGCCGAGCGGCCTCCATTGTAGGCGTTCGAGAAAATATTGTTCTCAATCAGGGTCTTCGTGTTATCGCCGTTTTCAAAATTCCGCGAGGTGCCGGAGTGAAACACATTGCCCCGGACCACCGCCCGTGTGCCATAGCGAATACACACCAGGCTGTGCAAGGCAAACGTAAAACTGTTTCCTTCCACCAGAATGCCATCCGAATGATTGATATGGATCATGTCGCCTCCCTCACGCATCCGGGCGAAATCACTGTCCAGAATCCGGACCTGCTCCGCTTCGGTCAGGCGAAAAAGCACCCAGCGGTGCCCGCCGGTGAAGCTGCAGTCCACCACATCGACATGCCTCGCTTTGTTGCCCCACAACCAGCCACCGGTGGACTCATCGACCGAGGTATCCTCGATATGAAATCCCTCGATCCGGATATGTTCGACCTCATCCAGCCGGATGCGCCCCCCTCTGCCCTCCTGCCACCTGCCGGAATCCGTCCCGATCAGACGGGCCTGACGCCGTTCCGCAGCTTTGAAGGTGATCGGTGCTCCCGGTGCTCCGCTGTGAATGGGCTCCAACGTATCCCTATAATCCCCGGGCAGGAAAACAACCGTATCTCCCGCCTGAGCCTCGCGTCCCGCATGCCCGGCCGTGCGCCAAGGGGATTCCCTTGTCCCCGCGTTCCGATCATCACCTGCCGACGATACATAATAGTATTCTCCGGCTACGTCGGCATGGGAAAGGGCTGCTGAGATCAAAAATCCACAGAACAGCCCAGTGAAATATTTCAACTTTCGGGAGAGAAAAATCTCCATGGCGCTTCCCTACTCCATATTGATGGAGCTACACAAAGTGAACACTTCAAATTCTTCGTCATGCCGTAATCCGGCCGCAAAAACTCCGACGCCTTCAACATTCAGGTTGCAGTTTGGAATGTATCAAAGGTTCATGGTTCTAGCGCGCCCTGCCATTCCCTCTTGACCGACCGACGCGACGGAAGGCGACCAGAGCCAGCACCCCGAGGCCGACAAACAAGGCATACGTACCCGGCTCCGGAATCACCGAAAAACTCCAATCGCCGGCGCTGTTAAAGTCGCTGAGGTCCCATCCCAGACTGCCCTCCAATTCGGGCAGCAAAATTGCGGTGAATTCATTGGTTATATTCACGTTGCCCGTAAACGCCTGGAACGTATCGCCAAACGCCGGCTCATAACCATCCCCCAGAAGAACGTCGAGATCGACCGCATCGGAGGCCGGATTCAGCGTGCCGCCGGCGAAATCAATCGAGTCCATCGCATTGTCGCCGAAAATGGTCAATTCCAACCGGCTGTCGGCAAACATATTCACTGTCGAATTCAGGGTCAGCACACTTGGCTCGGTGGCATCCCCGAGCCCCACGGCGAAGACGGATCCCGCGTCGACATTGAGAGTGATCGTTGAATCCAGTCCGAAACCGGCGGCCTCAAATCGTCCCATGGCACCATCGTTTGTGTTTACATGGACATCCACCGGAACCGCCTGATTCTCAAAATCCGCACCAATCAACTGACCACCCGCGGCAAGCTGTACCAGGCCGCCTTCATTCGTGATGCTTTCAGAGGTAACGTAACTCCCCCCATCACCAATGACGAGCCGGTTTTTCAACTCACCATTTTCGGCTAGAGTCCGATTAATTTCGGTCGCACCTTCGGTTTGAATCACACCTCCGTCCGCGACGAGCATATAATTATTGTAATTACTCTCCGAGTCGGGACGCCCAATGCGCGTGACAATATTTTCTCCCCGGATCTCAAGTAGCGATCCCGATCCGGTGACCTCGATCCAATTGTCGCGCTTGTAAAAATCCCCGTGACCGATATCGACTCCCGCAGGAGACACTCCCGGCTCACGGGAGCTGTTCATAATAACTTGAGCCCCATTCGAAATCGTCAGTGAATTGTTCTCCTGAAAATTGGTTGCGCTGCCGTCTGCCCGCGGACGCGAAGCGATATTGATCGGTATGTTGCTGTCGCTATCGACATTCAGGACAGTGCCGGCGCCGTCGACCTCGATGTGCAGGTTGTTGCCGCCACTTCTGTCGGCCACGTTTCCGGTGGTAACGGTGGCGCTGTTCCCCACAGCACCGTTCTCCACACGCAAGGTCCCATCGTCCCCCTGCCGGCCGACATTCAAACTGGCGTTGAACGTCAGCAACGGCCCCGAAAACGTCATGGCAGACGGTCCGTTCAGCACCAGGGCCTGCGCCCCCGTTCCTACGGTAAACGTGGCGATCTCGCCGGAAGCCGGACCCGATATGTTGACCGCAGAGCCGGTTTGCGTCGTAAAGAACCCAGCATCCGTGGCGAAATCCACACCGCTGCCAAGGCCAAGGTTCAGGTCGCTGTCTCCCCAGACATAGAAACGGCCCACAAGCTGGCTGACATCCAACGTGACATGGTTTACGCCGCTGTCGCGAAAGCCGGCGTACTCCGTGGCATCGGGCGGCGTACCTTCCGACCAGTTGCCGCCATCCATCCAGTCGCCATCCCCGCCCAGCCAGTCGTTCCACTGGGCCACCAGGGAGGCGGGTCCCGCCATCGCAAGCAGCAGAAGGCCCGTGGCCCGCAATTCATTCTTCATCGATCTGCCAATGTTGTTGTATTTTTTCACGATTTTATTTGTTTGGGTTCAAGGATTCACACTTATTGCATCAAAAAACCACTACCGCCCATTCTCCCAGTTCGATCTCCTCGCCTTCTTCTACATGCCTGTAATAGGTGCTGACAACGTTCTCGGGACCGTTGAAGAGCAGCACCTCCGGAAAGTCCGTCTTGCGAAAGCCCGATTTGAGCAGAGCTTCCATCTGGCTGTGGGGCTGAACGATCCGGTTATCCGTGACGTAGGTGGGCAGAGTCCTTTCCGGCGCCGGACTCATCGCATAGACAAGGCCCCCCTCAATGACCCTGAAGCGGACGCCGCCTCGATACCCGCGGATGAACTGCCGGCCGAGCAACTCGGGAGGGATTTGGAAGGCGGTTTCGTTGCGGCCGCCAAACAGTTTAACACCGTTTTCCAGGGTCGCAACGTCCCCTTCCATCGGTTCGAGATGGGCCAACCCCCACTTGGTTGTCGGCTCGCTCATATCGTCCCCATCGTCATTGTCACTCAGGTTGTACTGGTGTACATGAACTCCTTTGGCCTGATTGACCGGGAGCCTGGTGGCAAAGACATCCGAAACGGGGCGTCCGGCGAGGATGTCCTCTTCAGTGAAGCGGGCCATATGAACGCTCTGGCCCCCTTCCATATTCCCTCTGCGCTCAAAGTCATAGACTACCCGGACCACACCGTCATCTCCTTCCACGCCGTCGGGATAACTCACCCCCACCCTTTCGTCGATCATCAGACCGCCTTTCCAGGAGTGGCCCTCGTCATCAGACAGAAAAGCCATCAGACGGGCACGGGGACGGGTGACCTCCCCGATGGCGCCGTGCTTCACCAGCAGGATATTCCCCGAAGACAACCGCCGAACAAAGAACCGTGCGTTGGGATGCCCCAGTTGGCCGTCGGTGACGGGTAAACGGTTGTAGCGCCCGGTTATTTCAATGGACGACCAGGTCCGGCCGCCGTCGGTCGAGACGCTTTCCCCGATACGGTTGAAATAGCCGCGCACCAGCATCCACAGGGAGCCGTCATTACGCTCCACGATCATGTGTTCGTCGCAATTCCTCCTGCGCTCCGGGAAAATACTCGCACCTCCGAGAAATTCGAAGGTTTGTCCCTTATCCCGTGACACCACCACGCCCGCGCTTGGCTCGAAGTTCCAATAATCCAACGGGAAAAGCCACTCGCCGCCGGACAGAACCGTCGGCTTGTTCAACAAGTGCCCGATTGCGATCGGACGGGGCTCGGACCATTGCGGGTCGGCGGCACCGGAGTCATCGGAGACCATCGCCCATGTGACAAACGGACGATAAGGCGCATCCTGGCTCCGTCTCCTTTCCTGGGCCCAGAAAAACCATAACCGGTCATCCGGATCATGCCACAAGGTAGGCTCGCTCACACGACGACGATCCGTGACTCGGGTCGGTTTTCCGATCTGGTCGTTGACCGGCCATGTCGCCGGATCAAATTCGGGTACCGGGCCTTCAGCCGTGTCAATCACAAGCGTTGGATCGCTCCAGTTCTCCCCGTCATCCTCGCTGGTCGCCAGCATCACATAGTTGTACGGGTGTTCGCCCCTACCGCCGCCATGCCATGCCGCCCACAAGCGACCCTCCGGCGACCGCTCAATCGTTGGCACGCCCTGGTACATGCGGAATGCATCACCGTATTCGGCTCCCGGACTGTGTATGATCTCGGGTTTGAGCACCGCTTCCGGATGCGGCTCGGGATAACCCGGTGCACGTGGCAGGTCATCGCCCATGAGCGGCAGACAAAGCACCACACCCGGAATTCCACAGAGTGTGCGTCCTAATATTCGCGGATGCATAAAAACAGATATTGTGTTCGGGGAACCCTCGTTTTACTCGCCCCAACCTTTCAGCCGGATTCCGTGTCTGGCAAGAACCGAAGCGTCCGCCTGCCCTTGAAACTGTCCCCGTACAGTTTTTCCACGAGAGCGGTCATAAGGAACTTGACATGATCCTCCGAGCCGCCTGTCTCCGGTTGCCACCTCCCGCAGAATGCCCTGGCAAAAATGAGATTCCCCTGCAGCCTCCGGCGAATCCAACCCGCATGCCCCAGGGAGTCCCGAGCATTGAGATCGAAAAAGCTCGTTTGCCTGTCATTTTCCTATCAACACCTCGCCGATACTGAGCCCGTGATTCGGTTTAACCGTCGTACCCCCGTCGACTTCCAAATCGCCGATGTGCAGCCCCTGCAGCATTTGCACCTCGGGATACTTCGTCCGGATATCCCGGACATCGAGGGTAATTTCATGCCACCGGTTGTCATCGATCAAACGCCACTCGCCTTTCGGTTCGCTGTCTGTTCCGGCAAAATAGTAACGCCGCTCGTCCTGGCCGAGGTCCATGCTTTGGTTAGTATGAAAGGCCGAGGGAAAGGGACGGACAAAAACCGCGATGGGAGAACCCGGGCGGATCCGGTAGCGGAGAGTAACCGTCGGGTACCGATCGATATCCCAGTTACGCGGGTGCAGAAACGCGGGAATCGGGCCGGAATCGTCGCGCGGCATGACCCGGATATACCCTTTTCCTGTCGTATCATCCAACCGGTGCCGAAAGGAGGCGTACCCCGCTCCGCGTCTGCCCCGGTAAAACTGCCAGTGCTTCCACCAGTCGTCATCATCCCCATCAAAGGTGGAATGGATAAGGACGCCGGAATCGTCACGTTCCCTTTCCACCAAGACATAGCCTGTGCCGATCCGGGATTCGCCGTTCGCGTCCGTAACCCGTACGCGAATGCCGTAATCCCTTGCCTCGCCGTAGGCGTGCGTGACGTTTTCACCGCCGGCGGTCGAGCCATCTCCCAGGTGCCAGGCATACTGGAAAGGCGGTTCCAGGCCGCGAACCACCGCCCGGAGGGCAACCGGCTCTCCGTGACCGACGATGCCGCGGCCGGCCACAACCTGCACGCTGGCTCGGGCGCTTTCGCCGTATTGGTAGACACCCATGGCCGGAGCCTCTCCCGACCAGGGAAAATCAACCGCATCCCCTTCATCCCAACCCAGCGAACGGTCGATGTGCAGCACATTCCGCTCATAGTCGATTTCCGTGATGCGGGCCCGGTTTTCCGGATACCCGATGGCGATCAGATCCCCCTGTTCTCCCTCGATTCCAAAGCCGTCATAAAAATACAAGACATCGTCCACAGGTATCTCGCGCCCCTGTCCGGCGCGGCGCGTGACGGTTGGCGGGACGCCTTTTTCGCGCAACGGACTTGTTTCGGCGAGGGCGAAGTTGAAGTTCCCGGGATCCTCAAAATCCGGAGCGAGGAAAAAGTTCTCCTGAAACACATTCAGGTGGCGAGGTTCGACGAGAAAACCGACCGGCGCCCCCTCCCGCCAGGACAGGTCCCGATCCAGCTTCACCGTTCCCGCCTCACGATCGGTTTCAACGACGCGGGCCTTGCTTCCAACGTCACCCACGAAAACAAGGTCCTGTTCGCCTCTTCCGCCTCCATCCGGACGCATGAAGTAAAATACCTGCTCAACCGGGAGCAGACGCCCCTCTCCGGCCGAGCGCGTGACGGTCAAAGGCGGGGACGCCTCATCCACCGTCCAGCTTTTTTCCCGGGCCGGATCCAGGGAAAGCGGGCGGCGGGCGTAGCGGAACAGCGCGTCCGGGGCCGCCGGTTCACCCGACACGTGAAAACCGTTGCTGCGCACCATCACCGATTGGGCACCACCGCCGTTGACGCCCAGTTGCGTTTGACTGCCGAAGGGGTCGTTGTCGGCGAAAATGTTGTTCAACAAGATCAAATCACGGAAATTGCCGCGGTTGCTGTTTGCGACCCAGCCGGGTCCGTGGTTGCCGTGAAATACGTTGTTGTAGACCCGGTTGTGCCTGGTATCGACTCTCGATGAAGCGGCCATGACCCACGGGGGACCAAAATTCCGGAATGTTTGATTGAAACGGATGATGTACCGGTTGCCCGTAAACTGATTGGTGCTTCCTGCGGACCGCGAACCATTGTAGGCGTTGGTGAAAATGTTGTTTTCCACCAAATAGCGATCATTATCCCTGTTGGAGAAATTTCGCGACCAATCCGAGTGAAAGACATTTCCCCGAACCACGATATTCTCACTGGTGCCAACAGACATCTGCGTGTGCAGGGCGCGGGTAAAGCTGTTGCCTTCGATGAGCATCCCATTGACATTCTGGTTGCGCCAGACGTCCCCGCCGTCGCGGTTGCGGTCAAAATCATTATCGAGCACCCGGATTTGTTCCGAGTTTTTTATAAAGAAGTGCACGAACCGGTAGCCGCCGGTGAAAAAGCAATTCCTGATGACGATATGCGAGCTGTTGTCAATCCATCCCCACCCACCGGTGCTGCTATCCGGCGAGTCGTCTTCAATGTGAAAACCGTCAAGGGTGATGTGGGATACATCGGTCAGGCGGAAACGTCCGCCACGGCCTTCGCGCCAATCGCCCTCATCTCCTCCGATGAGTCGCGCCTTGCGGGGATATTTCGAGCGGAAAACAATGGGGCTGCCGGGATCGCCGCTTTGGGCGGGATTCAGCAGATCGCGGTAGTCGCCGGGCAGAAAAAGCACGATGTCGCCCGCCCCGGCGGTCTCTCCGGCATGACCGGCGCTTCGCCAGGGGGCTTCGCGTGTGCCCGGGTTGCCATCGTCGCCTTGCGGGGAAACATAGTAGGTGGCTGCGGATGCCGTAAGCACAGTCAAGGCCCACAGACTTGCGGCATACGCCCAAACGTATTTCGGAGCAAGGCGGTCTATTTTCAAGTCAGATAAACTCATATTTCGTCCTACTCTGTAACCTTAAACGAATTGATTTCAGGATATCCAAAGGCAGCGCTACCGGGGTTATTCCCCGGCAACGCCCCCCGCCGCATTCAACGCGACCTGCCGCTGCCGACATGTCCGCACACCTGCACCCAAGATGGCACGGATGCATTGGAATTAATCTCGTAATCGCTACGACTCAAGGACTCCCTACGGATGGCTCACCTCGAGCCGCAGGAACCGCCCGGCCGCCTCGTCGATCGCCACGGAGTCCCGCCACAGCTCGGTCACCGTCCCGTCGCCGTTGTCGGCAACCGAGTGCCGGACCGGTTCTTCGGCCCAACTCTCGAGGTCGTCGGCGCCGGTAACCCGATACGTAACGTCCCCAAGCTCGGCCGGCCGGTCGAAGGAGAGCGTGAGGTAATCGTTCACCTCCACGTCGACTTCGAGCGCCCGCACTTCGGTCGCGGGCAGGTTCGCCGTATTGGTCACCCACGGATCCAGCCCAAGCGCGTAGACCATCAGATTGCGGACACCGTCGCCCACCGGATCGCCCAGGGGTCCGCCGACCTCTTCGTCGCCCCGCTCATCCTCGGTGAAATGCCCGGCGAGCCAGTCGTCAAATCCGCCCTCCCCGACAACCGAAAGGGTCCAATCGCCGGCGCTGTTGAAGGCGCTCAGGTCCCATTCCAGGTCGCCCTCCAGTTCGGGCAGCAAAATTGCGGTGAATTCATTTGTTATATTCACATTGCCGGTAAACGCCTGAAAGGTATCGCCCGTTCCCGGCTGATAACCTTCCCCCAGCAGAACAACAAGTTCGACCGCATCCAGGCCGGGCAAGGGCGGAGGGGCCAGGTTCAGTGTCCCGCCGTCGAAGTCAATCGAGTCCATCGCATTGTTGCCGAATATGGTAAGCTCCAGTTGAGACGTGTCTTCGCCGAGAGAATCTCCGGCCATGTTGACGGTGGAATCGAGTGTCAACACACTGGCCTCTGTGGCATCGGAAACACCCACTACGAGCACACTGTTGGGATCCAGGTTTACTTCCACACCGGATGCAATGCCGCGGCCAGCGGCCTCGAAGCGGGCGGGCTCCTCGGCAGTGTTGGATTCCAGATTGACGACAACGGATCCGGTCAATTGCCCGGTCTCGTTCAGGCTAAAGGTCGAAGCACGTTCCACATTGATCTCATCCGTACCGTGCAGGGTCCCGTCTTCTCCAATGATCAGGTTATTACCGCGCCGAACGGAGATAAGTCCTTCGGAGGTGATCGTTCCACCATTGTCGACCATGACATAATTGTCACGCTGTGTTGACTGACCCCGCCCGATTTGCAGGTGTGTGTTTCCCAGGAGCTCCAGGGAAGATTCGCCACCGGTCACGCGAATGTAATTATCCGTCCTCCACTCACCGGACCCCCCTAAACCAATCCCGATCCGGGCTTCGGTTTCGGGATCATCGCCAGTGATCGTCACCCTGCCCCCGTCCTCGACCAGAAGGTGGTTGCCACTCAGATGTGCTTCAGCCGGACGGCTGGCGATGATGAAAAAAGTGGCACTGGAACCGGTCTGCTCAAGGGCCGAGCCCGCTCCCCGAACAATCATTGCATTGTTTTGTCCATAGGTGGCATGGCGGGCATCACTCAACCAGATGCTTTCAGTCGACTGCAATACCGCACCGTTTTCAACGATCAGCGAATTGTTGTCTCCCGCACGTCCGACCGTACTGAAGCTCGTTTCAAATTTCACGCTAAGGTTCGGACCGGAAAAGACGGTTTCCGTAGATACATCGGACTCGTTGCGCCCCGAGGAAAAAGATCTCGAAACAAAAGTGGCGCTTCCTGTTTCCGGACCGATGATCGTCAGGCCGGCCGGCCCAATGACGGAACCGCTGTAATTTGACGCATCTATACGGCTGTTGATGTCCAAACTCGACCCATCCGCCATGTTCATCGTTACATGCTTACCGGTTGAATAACGCATGCGCTCTATGTTATGGCTTCCGGAAAAATCAACGGTTATGGTATCGGACTGCTCGGGAATGCTTTCGAACCTCACGTCGTCGCCCTCTCCGGGAACCGCGTCGAATTCCCAGTTCTCAGCAACATTCCAGTCGCCGTCATCAGCATCCCAGAGCACGACGTTGGCACTCAGACTACCGGCAAAAAGTGTGAGCAAAGAAAGTGCGATTGCCACACTCTGGCATTTTCGGGTTGGTATTTTCATAGATATGATTGTTTTATGGGTTTATAGTTGCAGTTCATGTTAATACAGCAATCCGACCAGCCAGGCCGGGAAATAAGCGGTTCTTTTCAAGCGCCAGCTTCCAATAGAATGCGCTTCCGGCAACACGAGGTTTTACGTTGTTTTTTCATCTTGGGTATGCTTTTCGTCGATTTCACTGAACAGATCATCCTGGTTCTGCTGCCACGGTCACCAGTTCGACCAAGGTGAACGCACACCCGCAGGCGCCGGGAACGGGCCCGCGCTGGGTTTCCCCGGGCACGCACCCCCCCTCTCGGATCGGCCGGAGCCGGCACCGAAACGGGGTCTTCCGCCTGCTTCAGAACATTTCGGTCGCCGCGAATACCCAAATAGTCTTCTCTGCACCGCCAGCCGATGTTGTGCTCGGGGAACCATTACTTTACCACACCCAGTCTCCCACCCGAATCCGTGTCCGGCAAGGTCCGGAGCGCCCGGATTCGCACGAAACTGTCCCCGTACAGTTTTTTTAGGTAAAACGCCTTTATCTACTTGACCCTATCCTTTGATCCACCCTCTTCCGGTTGCCGCCTCCCGGGGAAACGTCGGCAGGAGCGACTGAACCCTGTTTGTCATAGGGCACTTCAAGAAACTGAAATTTCTCTTGAAGCCGGCCCACCATCAAGTCTTCAAGCATGCGCAGGGCTTTCCGACCAACGGCGCAGAAGTCGATTCGGAAGACGTCGACGGGCTTCTCCATCCCCGCAACATGGTTGACCCCTCCACAGGCAATAACGGAGACGTCCTCCGGCACGCGAAGCCCGAGCTCCTTTAGAACGGGCTCGACGGAACGCAGGAGCTCGATCCGTGTCGCAAACAGGGCCGTGGGCCGTCTCTTTGGATCTTCCAAAACCTGACGCAGCTTTCTGGTCACCGGTCGCCCGTCGCGGCACCGGAATACCCGAAGCGCATTCTCGCCCAAGCCGGCCTCCTGGAGCGCGTACCGGCAGCCTTCGACCCGTTCGGTAAAATCCCGACACCTCTGTGGCTCGATCAAGGCGGCGATTTTCCGGTGGCCCGCCCGCAGAAAATGCCCGGCGGCTTCATAGCCCATGCCGACGTTGTTGAGATTGAGCATCGGGGCTCCCGTCTTTTCGCTGTCTCCAAACACCCGCACCACCGGAATGTTCGCCTTCAGGAGCCCCTGCACCATGGGACGGAGCGGCTCCTCCCAGGTGCGCATAAAAATCGCCACCCCATCGACACGTCTCTCCCGGATCCACCGGCTGATTCGCTCCTGTTGCTCGGGATTGCCGTCGTTCAAAAAACATTCGAATTCCCACCCGAGACTCACGGTCTCTTCGAAGAACGATCGACTCCAAACCGATTTCAGGGCGGGATTGTCGACCCCTGGCATCGTATTTCCCCCGGTTTCTTCGCCGTAGATCACCAGTGCCAGCCTGCGCGTTGCCTTGGAACTGTCGGCCAGATATTGGAAACGGCGCGTCTCAAACGACGAGGGCGGCGGCAGGTGGGAATCCGGCTGTTGTTTATGCAGAAGGAGGCGCGCCCTCCGCTTCGAATGGTGCGCCAGGTAATACCCGCTCCGCGGCCGAGTCTCGATAATTTCCTGTCGCAGCAGCCAGTCGAGGCTGCTCTTCACGGTCGTGTTAGACACCTTCCAGAGCTTCCCGACTGCACGGTGCGAAAAAAACCGCTGCCCCGCCTCGAAGTTCCCGCTCGCGCATTCAAGCAGAAGCGCCTTCCTCAATTGGACATGAATCGGCGTTCCGGGCATACTCACACAATGCATGGCGTACGGAATACCCTCAAGCTTTTTTACCCGCCGGGTCGATGACCGGTAATCGACATCATTCCCGGACCTCTCAGATCTCTCCGGCGCGCTGACTGGAGTCGAGGACGAATTCCCCGTTCAATCAAACGTCGAAATGCCGCCCTGACAGACAGGCTGGTACTTGAAAATCCGGTCGTCGAATTCGTCGCCGAAAATTTCGCCTTCATCCATCGGCACACGGATCGATCCCGAAGTCTCCCCGTTTCCGGTGCCTTCAGTCAATTCGTGGACCCAGCGAAAAAAACCGTTCCGACTCCGGGGACACCACCCTACGTTCCCGTTGCCCTCCTCCCTTTTCGGAACCATTTGTTACTTCGTTTTGCGTTGGGAAAGCGTGCTTCAACGGACACCGGAAGCAAGGTTCATTCAACGCCTTCCGCTCCGTACCGAAAGACGACCGCAAGCGCGTCCGGATTCGGTTTCAGGAGCATTTCGTAAGCCGCGGCGGCTTCGTCGAAGGGGTACTCGTGGGTAATCAGCGAGTCGACCTCCAACCCACCGGCGGCCACCGCGTCGAGGAGCACGCGCAGGTTCCGGCGGACGTCCCATTTCACGTACCCGGTGGGATAGTCGCCGCCTGCTTCGTAAACCGGGTCGCGGTACCCGGGCCCGGCCTTGGCCGAGCTCAGCAGTTGGAGGTTTCCGTTCGCCGAGGCCATTTGCGTAGTCAGTATGGCACCTCCGGAGAAGACAACTTTTCCCTGAAGAATGCCGTCCGGGGACCGGCTCATAACCGCCTTCAGGTTTTCGAACGCCACCGTCGCATCGCCACCGAAGCAGAAAAACGTTTTCTCTACGCCATAGGGAGCCGATTGTTCCTTGAGCGCCCGCCACCCTTCTTCCGTTGGGAAAACAACCTTGACCGCCTCCGGAAGCCGTTCCGCCCGGAAGGCGTTCCCCTCCATTACAAAAACCCGGCATCCGCTCGCCGACGCCAGCCGCGCCACCACCTGGCCCATCATTCCAGCGCCCAGCACCAGGACGTTTTCGCCGAATTCCGGCGACGCCTTCCGCAGTCCCTCCAAGGCAAAACACAGCATCGCCGAAACGGCGCCCGTCCGCATACCCACGTTCCCCGGGAGCGGCACGACCAGGTTCTTT
>PXDC01000447.1 GCA_003565135.1 Verrucomicrobiota bacterium | reverse complement strand
GTGCGCCGCGAGGAGACCGGCGAAAGTACGTCGACCCATACGCGGATGTATTGGGCTGACGACGACGGAGTCTCCATTCCAGACGATTACCCCAACCTCCGGAATATCCTTCGGGACGAGTTGTCCACCGAGATTGGATCGGATTGAACGGTATGGGAGGAATCCCTTTTCGAACCTGCCCAAGGCCGCGTATCAACGCAACAGATTCGCAATGCTCGCCGCGAGGTCGGTGTGGTGGGGATTGCCGGCCAGGTGGATTTTGCCGTCCGGATCGACGAGGTAGAAACTGGGCACCGCTTCCAGGTTGAACTGCCGGGCCGGTTCCGCGTCCCAGGCGCCGGGGCCCACCCACAGGTTGCGGGTCTGCCGCCACCCGTTCGTTTCCAGGTGGGCGGCCGCGGTCGCCATCTCCCTGTCGATACTCAGGGTGAGGACCGCGACGCGGTCCTCCCATTCCGGGTGTGCTTCCACCATCTCCTGCAGCTTGGCCATCGGCTCCTGGCAGGGGCCGCACCAAGTGGCCCAGAATTCAACCAGGACGACCTTGCCGTGAAATTCGGATAGGCGCACCGTTTCCCCGTCGGCGATTCGCACCATTTCGATGTCGGGGGCTTCGGAGCCCACCGGAAGGAACGTGTATTCGCGCGGGGGCGAGGGCAGGCGGTAACGGGCGAGATGGGCGGAACGGATCTCCTCGTAATTCAGGCTTTCGATGGTAATTTCGTTTGCCCCGGTGTCTCCGGCGCCCGGTTCGTTCGTGATTGCGCGGACCGCGAGCCGCTCGGCACGGCGTCTGTCGATTTCATCCTGTTGCCTTTGCCTCAGCAACCGGTCATGGGCGGCCAGGGGTTCGTCAATCGGGGTGGCGGGATCCGGGGACTCTACAACCTCAAACCACTTCCGGTGGCCGTCTTCGGTCGAATGGACCCAAACCGGTCGCCCATCGCGGTCCAGGCGCATGATATCCTCCCACGTGGCCACCCAAAGGTAACCGGTGTCCGGCTCGATCGCGAGCGACGCACCGGCGATCGGAATCTCTTTCAGCAGCGCGCCGTCGTAGGCGTCCCATTGCCGGAGTTGGTCCCCGAGCGTCCAAACGATTTCCAGGTGCGGGTCCACCGCCACGCCACCGCGCGCGTGGCCGTCTCCCAGCGAAGCGGTGACCCGGCGTTCGCCGTCAGGAGTGAAGGCGTGCAACCGGTGTCCGCTGCCCGCGGAGTTGGGATGCGCGCCTTCCACCACCCAGGCCCACCCGCTGCGGGGATCCACATCCAGGGCCACCGCGGTCCAGGGAAACGGGGCGGATTGGAACAACACTTCTCCCTCGCGCGTCATGCGGATTACGTCCTTGCCGGCGACCCAGATGCTGTCGTCGAACGGACTGAACCGCAGAGCCCCGCCGGCCACGTCGTAACGAGCGATCTGTTGTCCGTCGGCATCGAATACCAGAAGATCCTCCCCGTGGATGGTCACCGTCACGGTGAGCACCCAGAGGTTCCCGGTGAGGGGGTCCACCGCCAAAGCGATGCTCGGGACGTCATCGATCGATTCGTCTGGATTCCCCTGGCCATCCAGGCGCATCAGCCGTGCCCTGATGTTCCTGTCCGCAACCCAGACCCCGTTTCCGTCCGGCTCTCCCGCGAATCCCCATTTGGCGTGGACGGACTGCCCTACGTTCAAGCCGACGTACTCCCAAAGCTTTTCGCCACGGTCGTTGAAGAGGGTCAATGTGTCTTCGTATTCGCTTTTGCCGCGAGACTCCTGGTCGGTATCTTGCAGCACGGCGACGTTGTAGCGGCTCGGGCGGTACTCCCCGCGCTGCGCCATCCAGGCGTCACGGTAAACTTCAGGCGGGAAATCCAGTTCGATTTGGACCCCCCGCACATGATCACCGCGGTTCAGACTTCTCTGAATCACCCGTTGGCCGGTCAGACGCTCGCCGTTGTCTTCCCATTCCGCGATCATGCTCGGTGGCCCCTGGCCGGCGTCCCATCGCGTCAGCCCGTCGAAACGGAAATGCCCGTCAGAGTCGGATTCGACCGTGATCCCCGAGGCCCCCGCAAGCAGAGTGACTTGCGCTCCCGACACGGGCGTCCGGTCGATTTTGCGGAGCACGACCCCTTCGATCACGATCGGCGGATCGATCAAAATCGGCCGTTCCGGGCTCGAGTCCCCCCCGCCGACTTCGACCCGACTCCACCCTTCGCCATAGTGGTTGTGGCGCAATTGAAAGTCGGCGAAACCGTAGGCTGGTATGCCGGGGAAGGAAAAGTAGCCGTCCGCGTTGGTAATCACTTCCGGCGCTTGCTCCCGCAAGACGGCCGACACTACGATGCCGCCCGAATGCGGGTTGGTGGCGGACTGGAACCTCACCGAGGCTCCGGACACGTTTTCTCCCTCCGGGCCGACAACTTGCCCGTAAACCTGTACCTTGGGTAGCATTACCAGGATCACGTCGGTGGCGTTCACCTGGGGAATCAGCTTCCAGGCCAGGTTGCCTTCGGGAGACTGCCCGAACAGAAAAAGCGACTGGCCCCGGATCGGAGAGGGCATAGGCATCTGAAACCGGAACAGACCGCTCTGATCGCTGACCGTTTCCGAAATGCTTCCTTCCGGCTCGCCGCGGCGATTGCGCAAATAAAGACGCGTGCCCGGCACCGGGTTCTCATCCGAATCGACCACGCGCCCGCCCAGTGTCAGCTCGGAGGCCATCGGCTCCATGATCAGGGTCACGTCGCGGGCATCGGTTGCCAGATGCCGGACCCAGCCGATCCGCCAGGCGCCGTCGGGATCTTCGTGCATCGCCCAGACCGAGGTGCGGCCGGGCCACAGGGCGTCGAATTGAAAACGCCCGTCGTCGTCGCTGACCGAAATACTCGCATTCCGATCAGGCGGGTTGCCGTAGCGACTCGGAAGAACGCCGTCGTTGCCGAGTCGAACCTGGATTCCGGACAGCGGATTCCCATCCGGGTCGAGCACCCGGCCCGAAAGGACGTCACCCTCCTCGGGATCTTCCCACCGGTGAACCAACCAGGCGGCGCCGCGTTCTTCGTCCAGCGGAGCGTAAATCGACTCCAGGGCGGGAAACGAACCTGCGGTGGCGACCATCTCAGCTCCCGGCAGGAGCGCGGC
>PXDC01000286.1 GCA_003565135.1 Verrucomicrobiota bacterium | reverse complement strand
CTGCTCGACGCGGACGCGGCCGGGCAGAAAGCGGCCGTGCGCCTCCTGCCCCTCGCCTTTCAGGCCGGCCTCGAGGTCCGCTTCCTGACCCTTCCGGAGGGCCGGGATCCCGACACCTTTCTCCAGCGGGAGGGAACCGCCGGCCTGGGGAAATTGCGCGAGGCGGGCGCGGACGCCATCACCTTCGCCACCCGGAGTTTTCTTCCCGATCCGGCGGAGGCGGGACCGGAAAAAAAAACCCAGGCCCTGGAACAAGTGTTCGAAATCATTCGACAATCCGATTCGGAGATCGCCCGCAGCGAACACCTCCGGCGCCTCGCCCGGCTCTGCCGGCTTCCCGAGGCGGCGGTGCTCGACGATTTCCAGCGGTACCTCCGGCGGCGGCACCGTCCCGCCCCCGCCGCCCGCGGGGAAACGGCCGCATCCCCGGACCCGACGCCGAAAAAACTCTCCACCGCCGCCGAAACCCTCCTCGCCATCTGCCTGCACGACGAGCCCCTCGGCTACCCCATCGCCGGCGTGGTCGACCCCCGCTGGCTGGACAACGAAACCCTCGCTCACCGCCTGTTGAACCGCATCCTGGCCGAATTCGAGCACGACCACTGGCAGGGCGTGGAACAAATCGATCCCCTGCTTGAAACGGACGAAGAAAAGCGTTTTGTTTACTCTGTTCTCTTCCGAAAACCTTACCAGGACGAGCCCGAAAAACTGGCCAACCAGGCGGTCAGGGCGCTTCACGTCGAACACTTGAACCGTAAAATTAAGCAGATAGAGCTTGAAATAGCCAACAATCAGGGAATAATGGATGATGGAATAGTCTTTTTACAACGTAAGATCATCGAATACCGTCGCCAAAAAAACAATCCACCGAAGCTCGAAGTCACATAAAATCCACATCATGCCTCGCAAGAAGAAAACCGCCACGAAAAGCACCGGCACCAGCAACGAGACGCTGCAGGCAACCGTCAACGAAAAGATCCGGCATCTCATTCGCCTTTCCAAGGAGCAGGGCTACCTCACCTTCGGCGACATCAACCAGGCCCTCCCGAAAAACGTCGAAAACCCGGAGGAAATCGAAAACATCATTTCCATCCTGGAAAACCTGGAGATCGAAATCCTCGACGCCGACGAGGTCGACAACTACAAGAAGAAGCAGGAAAATACCGAGGAGGAGGAAGTCCGCGCCTCGCAGTACGACATTCTCGACGATCCGGTCCGCATGTACCTCAAGCAGATGGGCCAGGTGCCGCTGCTGACCCGCGAACAGGAAGTCGAGATCTCCAAGCGCATCGAAAACGCCGAGCTTCGGGCGCAAAAGGAGCTGTTCTCGGTCGGGCTGGCGGGCAAATTTCTCGCCGGGCTCGGCGCCAAACTGCTGAACCGGGACGAGCGTTTCGACCGGGTGGTGCTCGATAAGAAAATCGACAGCCGGGAAAACTACTTCAAGAACCTGCCCAAACTCATCGAGGCGACGGAACGCTCCGAAGCCAACGCTCAGAATGCCTGGGAAGCCGTGCTCGGCGCCCGCAGCGAGGAGGATCGCAAGAAGGCCCTCACCCGTTTCCGCCGCAACGAGACCGCCCTCAAGGGGCACTTCCGCAAGTACTGCTTCAAGCTCAAGGTATTCGAGGAATTGCTGGAAACGCTCTCCCCCATCGCCCTGGAGATCCATCGAATCAACCACAGCCTGGAAGCGGCCAGGAAGCCGAAAACGAAACGGGACAGCCTGATCGACCCGAAGCCGCTGAAGAAGCGGCTGAACGAAATCGAAGCCGAATTCCGCATCGAACCGGAAAAGCTCACCCGCCTGGTGCGGGAGGTTCGCAAGGCGATGCGGGAGGCGCACCGGGCGAAGACCGAAATGGTGGAAGCCAACCTTCGCCTGGTCATCAGCATCGCCAAGAAATACACCAACCGCGGGCTTTCCTTCCTCGACCTTATCCAGGAGGGCAACATGGGACTGATGAAGGCGGTGGAGAAGTTCGAGTACCGCCGGGGATACAAGTTCTCCACCTACGCCACCTGGTGGATCCGCCAGGCCATCACCCGTTCGATCGCCGACCAGGCGCGCACCATCCGGATTCCCGTGCACATGATCGAAACCCTCAACAAGGTGATGCAGGTTCAGAAACAGCTCCTCCAGGAATTCGGTCACGAACCGACGTCCGAAGAGGTGGCCGAGGAAATGCAGCTCCCGGTTGAACGCGTCCAGGCCATCATGAAAATGGCCCAGCAACCCATCAGCCTGCAAAGCCCGGTGGGCGACGGCGACGACACCAATTTCGGGGACTTTATCGAAGACAAAGGGGCGGAGAACCCGTACGACATGACCGCGTTCAGCCTCCTGCGGGACAAGATCGTCGACGTTCTCGACAGCCTGACCGAACGGGAGCGAAAGGTGCTCTCGCTTCGTTTCGGCCTGGTCGACGGCTACAGCCGGACGCTGGAAGAGGTCGGGCGGCAATTCAAGGTCACGCGTGAGCGCATCCGCCAGATCGAAGCGAAAGCGCTGCGGAAGATGCGTCACCCGACCCGCATCCGCCAGTTGCACGGTTTCTTCGACGCGGACCAGCTGGAGAACAATCTCAAGCAAGTGCGCAATGCCTCCGGCGGCGGTTCGTGAGACCGGGTGGGGCCGGGCCGGCCCGGTCATCGCTTTGCTGCTGATGGTGACCGGTCTCACCGGATGCGTCACATCCGGATCCGGTCCGGGGGGCGAACGGGCGCTTCATCCCTCCTCGCTGGAGGTGGTGGGCCACGTGGTCTGGGTCGATCGCGCGGAAAACACCGCCGTCATCCAGCTGCGCCGCGGCGTCTCCCTTTCCCTGCAACCGCTGATCGCGAGGAACGAGGCCATGGTGGAAACTGCCCGGCTGCAGGCCACGGAAACGCGACAGGGCCGGACCCTGGGCATGCGCATTGTCGAGGGACTCCCCAATGCGGGCGACGAGGTGGTGCTCCTGCGGGACCGGAACTGACCGTGCGGGAGGATTCGAAGCCGGTGGTGTCCGGGAGACGGTTTCCCCCCGGTGAATCGGCGGGAGGCCGCGAGCCGGCCGGATTTCCAGTTTAGTCTGAATGGCACGGTCAAGCCCTCCATCGGGATCGGAATCGCTATCGGGAGTGGGATCGATGT
>PXDC01000445.1 GCA_003565135.1 Verrucomicrobiota bacterium | reverse complement strand
CCTGATCATGGGCAATCCGGTTTTCGGCCCGGACGTGCCCACGGCCCGCCTCAAGGGACGCAAACTCACCATCTGGTGGACCGCCCTCGAAACCCCCGGCGCACGGCTCGGCGACACCCTCTTCGGCATGCGCCTCTATCCGCTCGATGGCCTGCGGCGCGCCTTTCGCCAGACCCCGTTCGCCCGCGGTTACGACTTCGATCCCGAAATCGCCGTGCGTCTCGCCTGGATGGGCCACCGCCCCCGGCAACTCTCCGTTCCCGTTCGTTACCTTCGCCCCGACGAAGGTGGCGTATCCCATTTTAATTACCTCCGCGACAACATAAAACTCACCCTCCTGCACTTTCGCCTCGTCCCCGAATTTCTCCTCTTCCGTCTGTATCCCTTCCTCAAATACCGACGTGAATGGCGCCGCCCCTCCCCGAGCCAAGGTCACTCGTAGCAGAATTTCCGCTTGAGGATCCCGGACGCTGCTTATTCGTAATACATTTCTATTGTGTGTATCCTGCCCAAATACCTCGACAGGATACTGACCGCATGGACGCCATAGGTGTCAGCTCAAATTTCACGTATTGACCCGAATACCTTCGCGCCCCGTCAAAACGGGTAATGAGGCGCTGAATCGAAACAGCTTAGGCTTCAAGCCTGAGCCAACACGCTGGAAGCATGTTCGACTTTGAGCATACCCGGATGCTCTTGGCCTACCCCCCGTCCAGGTCTTCTCCGATTACGGTCAATCTGAGGAATCTGCTTTCGTGGTGGTCCGTCGGTTCCGTGTCGCGCCAGGTTTGGGTTACGGTGCCGTCGTCGTGGACGGTTTGGTCAACGAACTCCCCGATACCTTCCGTCCAGTCGAGCAGATCGACCGAGGCGTCGATCCGGTACCCGACGTCCTCGATGACTTCGGGGCGCGTGTAGGTGAGCGACAGATACGATTCGTCGTCCACATCTTCCATCCCTTCAATGGGCAGACGATCGCGATTGGAACGGAGCGGTTCGCCGGCCAGCGCATACACGAGCAGATTCGCCAGGCCGTCTCCGGCGGGGTCGGCTTTGGGACCGGCCACTTCGGGGCCATCTCCTTCGAGGTACCGGTCCCGCCATTCTACGTAAGTGGCGGGCGGCGGCGGAACTCCAGGCACGGCGTCCCAGGCCAGCGCGAACCTGACCCCGTGCGGCGTCGGATCGTTGATCACGTCGATTCGCAGCGCGTACTCGCCGGCCGGCAGGTTTTCCAGGTAGAGGTGTTGCACGTTATTCACCGGGTCGATACTGACCTGGACTTCGTCGCCCAACACAAAACCGTCCGCCTCGAACAGCCGCAGTTCCAACCGGGCGACCAGCGGCTCGACCTCCTGGAAATTCGTGCCGGCGTCGAGTTCGATCAGCCGGTGCCAGGTGAGATTGGCGGTGAGGGTTTCCCGGTCTTTGTTGAAGGAAAAGAAATACTCCGCCGAGTCACCGTCGGAGGTATCGCTCAGATGCCAGGCCGAATCCCCGACATAGCCATTCGACTCCGGCGGCTGCTCGCCCCCGATCAGGATGCGATAACTGTTGTAAATATTGAGCCGTCCCGCGCCGAAAATCTCGTCTACCGGAAGCGTTTCGCTTCGCTCCCAACCGGGAAACGGTTCCTTGGTCGCCCCGGCCATGAGGATCGACTTGATCACCTCCGGACGATGGCGCGCGTTCTCCAGACCGGGCGTCCGATCCGCCTCCTCCAGCAACATCGCCGCCGCCGCACCGACCACCGGCGCGGAATAGCTGGTGAACAACCCGCTCCCCTCACCCGGGGATACCAGATCGGGCCGAATCCGTCCCGGTTCGTCAAACACCGTCCCGCCCCGGTTGTGCTGCCCGTCGGGTTTGCCGACCGTGATCGCGTTGTAGGCATGCGCCATAAGCGCCGGCACGGGATCTGTCACATTTTGCATCGCGACCACCGCCACGAATCCGTCCCGCTCGATCGCGTAATCGAACCGGCGATTGCCCTCGATATCGTGGATTTCCCGGGTAAACGCCCCGGCCCAACTATGATTCTGAATCCGCCTTGTTTCCACCGCGGGCGGCTCCGCGCTCCCGGTCTTCAGGAAATCACCCACCGCCCACAGGTTTGCGTTGTAAACGTCGATCATATCGATGCCTGGAGCCATCGACATCGTGTTGCCGAAAAACAGCGTCCCAACGACCGTCGCGTGTTCGGAAACCCCCGACAAACCCGACTTCATGTCGAACGTTTTCCCGGAAAAATCCAGGTTCGACGTGTTGGGCTGGTAACTGCCCCCGATCGGCGATTCGATCATACTGACCCCGATTCCCTTGCCGGTCGGAACCGCCTCGCCGATCTCCTCCTCCAACGGGTACCAGCCCACCGACCCCCGGTGAATGCCTTGCAGATTGAGACCGGCAAGACTAAAGGACAACAGAAAGCAGCACGCGATTCCGGATTTCATCGACCGAATACAACCAGGGATTCACCGGGAGGATAACCAAAAAAGCTCATCCATATCACTTCGCTTCCGCAGTTTTCACCCCGTTTTCGCCGCGTACGTACGAAATCCGCCTCTTCGCCGTTCGGCACACGGGTAATGTTCACTTCGATGGCTCACCGGAACTACGAAAAGGAAATTCCTTCGAGTATTGTAATCCCGTCCGAAAGGGAGGTGTGCGCGAGTCCCTCATCCCCACCGCCTCCGTCCCGCCAGCACCCGCAACAACACACCGATCCCCAGGATCTTCCCGGCTGCAGTCGACTTCGGGATATCCACGGCTTGGACCGGCTCGCCAGGGACGCTGTTCCAGGCCCGGTCATAGGCAATGATTCGGTGTGCAACAAAAACCACCTTTTTTGACCGGATTTCCCACAACCTTACTTGGCGTCTCCAAGCATATAAAACGCAAGAGGTTCCGGCGAATAGACGGCATCCTTTGATCGAGGGAACCCCCTATATACAACAACAGTTTATCGAGCGCTTGAAGCGTCACAGCAACACCGAACAGGTGCGCCGTTATCCGGATAATTTATTTGCCTGGCAAATTATTCTTGAGTTTTCAGACGATACTGCCACGGTGTGGGGTTATGAATATTCGAAGGCCGAAAAGATTGAAGGTGGCCGGTACCAGCGCGGTTTATCATTG
>PXDC01000343.1 GCA_003565135.1 Verrucomicrobiota bacterium | reverse complement strand
TCTTCATGCGGGGTGGCGCGGAGGGCTTCGGCGCGGCAGCTGCGCCGGCCGTGCCGGCCGCGGCCGCCGCTTCCGGTTTTTGCGGAGCGGCAGATGATCCGGCTTCCGGTTTGTCGGATTTCGTCGCGGCGGCTTCCGGTTTGTCGGTTTTTTCCGCGGCGGCTTCCGGTTTCGGTTCCGGCTTGGGTTCCGCTTTGGCCGTTTCCTCTTCTCCCGGCGTCTTGGAAAGTTTCAAGCCGGATGCGGAACTTTTGGACGGCTCACTCTTTTCCTTTTGCTCCGGTTCGGAGGGAGCGGCCTGAGGGGCGCTCTCCTCCTGTTTGGAAAGTTTCAGGGGTTCCTTCGTCGATTCGCTCCCGGCCGATTCGGACGCCCCTTTGGCTTCGGAGGATTTTTCGCCGGCGGACGACGTCTGGGAGTGGATCTCCTTTTCGACGTCGTCGGGGAGGTCACCCAGCTTGATCACGTCTTTTTTTTCCTCGCCCTCTTTACGGGGCTCCTGGCTGCCTGGGGATTCGTCTTTATTGCTCATGGTTCCGTATAGTTAACGTCGGTTGAATACCGGTTGTCAAGTCCCCCTCCGGGCCGTTGGGGCCGAAAGCGAAGCGGGTCCGATCAGCTCGCGTGTTTGTCGATAATATCCCGGAGCTCGTCCGGTTCGACGCTCTCCAGGGTTTTGCCCCGGTTTCCGAGGTCCTCCACGGTCTTGAGAGCGGTTTCGGTGAGGCGGTCGTGGGTTTCCTCCGAGCCGCCCGCGATGACAAAAGCGTCCGCCCGGGTGAGGCGTTTGTGCCCGTCTTTATTGTCGAGACCGATTCCCAGTAACATCGTCTTTTTCGATCGTTGGCTGTTCACGCCTCCACTGTCGCCGATGTTTCCTCATTTTCAAGCTCGTTTTCCGGTTGTGCCAGGCAGTGGATGTCGCTGAAATTTTCGGTTTGCCGAACCTGAAGCTTTTTGAGGCGGACGAGTTCCAGGAGGGCGAGGAACGTGGCCACCACGGTTCGGATGTTGAGTTGTCCGGGGTCGTCGAAAAGGGACGAGAAGAGAAAGGATTTCTCCCGCGAGCTCCGCTCGAGCAGGACTTCCATACGGTCGGAAACCGTGACGTTTTCCGCCGCGATTTCGCCCAGGACCAGTTTTTCCGAAAGCCGTTTGAGGACCTGGTTGAAGGCGTACCAGAGTTCCAGCTTGTCGGAGGGTTTCAGGGGGCGTTCATCCGCCGTGGCTTTTCGGCCGGCGTGCACGGTCCGCGGGATGAGGTCCTCCCGCATTTCCGCCATTTGGCGGATATCGGTCGCGGCTTTTTTGAATTTCTGGTATTCGAGCAACTGGTGAACCAGTTCCCAGCGGGGGTCGAAGTCGTCCTCTTCTTCGGGGGTTTCGGTCTGTTGGTGCTTGGGCAGGAGCATGCGGCTCTTGATCTCCATCAGGGTGGCGGCCATGACAAAAAACTCGCCCGCCACGTCGGGCCGGACCTCCTCCATGGCGCGGAGAACGCCCAGGTACTGTTCGGTGATTTTCCGGATCGGAATGTCGTAAATGTCGATTTCCTGCTTCCGGATAAGGAACAGGAGAAGGTCGAGGGGGCCCTCGAAAACGGAAAGTTTAACCGGGTGATCGGCGTTCGTGATCATTTCAGGCTGTCGTGATTCAGGTTCCGGAATATTGGCCGGCCGGGGGACGGGTGTCGAGGGGAGAGTGCCTGCCGTGGGCGGGAGGCGATCAGAAGCGGACGAGGGATAGGGCCATGCCGAATTCGGCCGAACTCTCCCGGCGGGCGCCGTTGCGGAGCGTCACCTGGTATTCCACCGTCCAGGTGTTCTGGAGCGTTTGGGAAATGGCGTAGCGTTGCTCCGTGAACAGGCTGACCCGGTTGTCGTAGCGGGCGTAGGCGTTGAAACCGTAAACCTCGTTGAAGCGGTAGCCGTACCGGACGGCGTACTGGTCGATCCGGTCCTCAAGGTAGTCGGTTCCCAGCGACAGGGCCCAGACTTCGGCGTCGGTCAGGGTCACGGCGGTGTTGATTTCCCTCAGCTCCGTTTCCTCGGCGTGGAAACGGTTGAAGACGTTGAACCGCAGCCAGTAAACCGGCGTGAAGACGATTTCGCTGTGCAGGTCGGAAAACTCCTCGTCCGGGCGCCCGAGGGTGGGCTCCTCGTCCTCGTCCGGTTCCGGTGCGGGCGAGAAACGCCAGTCGTTGGCGAGGTAAAGGGCGAGCAGGTTGCGGGATCCGTATTCCGGGTCGCGGGTTTGAAAGTACTGGTCGAGGCCGAAACGCAGGGTGTGAATCTCGTCGAGTTCGTCGATATTGCGGATGCGCCCGAGCCGCAGGGGTTGGAGCTGGGTCGAATCCGTCCGCCGGTCGATGGCGGGAATGAAGGCTTCACCCCGGTCGCCTTTGGGGATGTAGCGGTACTGCACCTTGGGTTCGACGAGGTGCCGGATGCCGTCGATCCGCCAGAACGGATTTTGGTAGTCGTAGATTCCGTAGCCGTAGAAGTTCAGGTCCATGCCGACTTCCCCGAGCCACCGGGTATAATCGTCCCGATCGCCGATTGCCCGGTTGTAATGAGTCATCCGGCCGCCCACCGCCGGGGTGAGGGTCATCCAGTCGGTCGCGGCCAGGGGCAGATCCAGCCCGTAGAAGACATCGAATCGGTCGCTGCGGGTGGTTTCCAGTCCGAGTGGACCCGGCGGGCGCTCCTGGAGGTGGGCGGCGCTGGCCTGGTAGTTTTGGTAGATGCCGCCCCCGACCGGCCGGCTCAGTCCGTCAACCCGGACTTCGGGCAGCCGTTCCTGGACGAGCTGAAAATCGTTGGGGCGGGCGCGGGTGAAAACGGAGAGGACGGCGTTATCCCCGAGCATGGCCGCTTCCAGGAACGTGTCCGGGTCCTGCTCGCGCTCGAAGAGGGATCGGCGGAAGTCCCGGGTTACGGCGGAATCGCTCCAGTCTTTGTACTGGGCGGTGACCTGGAACCGGTCGTCGTAGATGAACTGGTTCTGCCAGTCCGCGAAGTACCGGTGTTTGGAGATATCGCGTTCGAGAATGTCGGTGCCGAGCTCGCCCTGGTCGACGATGTAGCCGGAGCTGAAGGCACCGGTCAGATCGTAGCGTTCGCCGCTCCAGTCGTAATCCGCGCCCGGGCCGAATAGCGCCCCACGCCGGGTGTAGCCGTCGACGTCGAACCCGACCCGGACGTCCTCGGCCACGGGAACCCGCACGCCCACCCGGAGCCACGTGCCGAGAATTTTTTCGTAACCGGCGCCCAGCGTGATGTCGGCCGGAAAATCACGCGGTTCCAGTTCCAGGGAAGGCCAGTAGAAGAAGGGGACCCGGCCGACCCTCAGGGTGAGTTCTTCGGCCCGCATGCGCCGGTTTTCGTCGACCGAAGCGCGGCGGGCGCGGATGTTGGGCGAAAAGGCCCGGGGTTCGTAGGCGTAGAATACGGCGTCGGTAAAGCGCAGTTCCTCCGGCGTTCCCGCGACCGCCTCGCTTTCGAGGAAGAAGGGAAAATACCCGAACCGCACCCGTTCCCCGTCGGCGGCGCGCCGGCGGACGTCGTAGAAGACGGAATCGGCGATCAGGCGGCCGCTGCGGTACTGGACGACGACGTTGCCCCGGGCTTCGGCCTGCATCCGCTCCTGGTTGTAGACGATCTCGTTGGCGGTGAGAAAACTCTCTTCGTAGACCAGGCGGGCGCTTCCGCGGGCAATCACTTCGCGGCGGCTGTGGTCGTACTCGATGGGATCGTCGGAGATCAGCTCCAGCGCGTGCAGCGACGGTTGGCTTCCGAGAGCGAAGACGAGAGCGGAAACGATGGTGGCACGCGCTGGTAAAGACACAGTGGAGAGGAACTACGTGGAGGGATGGGGGGATTCAAGCCAAATAAAAAAGCGGCCGGGGAGAATTCCCCGCGCCGCTTTGCTTAAAGCTGAAATGGCTTGGCCGGTCGTTCAGGCCGCGTTGGGATCGACGCATTTTTCCCCTTTTAGGGGCTCCTTGGCGTCGACGATGACATCGTACTTTTCGCACTCGTTAGCGTTTTCCTCGGTCCAGCTCTGCCACTTCTCCGGGACGTCGTAGTCGGGGAAGATGGCTTCGACCGGACATTCCGGGACGCAGGCGTTGCAGTCGATGCAGGTTTCCGGATTGATGTACAGGCGGTCCGGCGCTTCGTGGAAGGCCTCCACGGGGCAGACTGCGGCACAACTGGTGTACTTACAATCGACGCAATTTTCGGTGACTACATAAGCCATGAGTGATTTTTCTCCTGTTCTGGTTTTGCTGTGCCCGGCGGCCCGGGCAATAAATGAAAAACAAAGGGTTATCCTTAAATGCGAATTCTCTCAATGTCAATTATCAGTTGGCGCCGTCAATGGCAAAAGTGGGGAGCGGGAGGGAATAAGTTTCATTCAAGAAATGACTTGGCTTGTTAATGGTGTCGCGTTTACAAAATAGGGCTCCCCGGATCCGCCCGGGACCGGCGGGATAGGGCCGGCTTTCCGTGATTTGCGGGACGGGGCGGCTCTCGATCAGCGTGTAGTGAATCAAACCCAGGAATCCGTGGTCATCAAAAAATCCGATTTGCAGCAGTTCCTGCGGGGGGCTGAGTACGATCCGCACCGGCTGCTCGGAATGCATCGCAGCACGGCGAAAGGAAAAGCCGGTATCGTGGTGCGGGCCTATCTTCGCGATACGGTCCGTTGCGAGGTCGTGGGCGTCGGTGGCGGGACGGAGGCCGTTTTCCCCATGGAATGCCTCGACGACACCGGCTTTTTCGAGGTGCTCCTTCCCGGGGCCAGGAAGGAACCGTTTCCCTACCAGCTCCGCGCCTACGACGCGGACGGACAGTTTCGCCAGTTCTTCGACCCGTATTCCTATCCCCCGTTCATCGGAGAACAGGACCTGTACCTGTTCAACGAAGGCAACGAACACCGGATTTACACGAAGTTGGGAGCTCATGTGCGCGAGCACGAGGGCGTCCACGGGGTCTCCTTTGCCGTCTGGGCGCCCAATGCCGCGCGGGTGTCGGTGGTGGGGAATTTCAACCATTGGGAGGGGCGTTACCACCCTATGCGCATCCTCGGAAGCTCGGGTGTATGGGAGCTCTTTATCCCGGGCTTGCGGGACGGCGACATGTACAAATTCGAGATTCTGGGTGAGGACGGGACGGTGCATCTCAAGACCGATCCCTACGGGACCTACTTCGAGAGTCCCCCGCACAATGCCTCCATCGTCTACGATACCCGGCGCTTCGAGTGGGGAGACGCGGAATGGATGGAGCGGCGCGCGGCCGGCGAGGCGACCGACCGACCGATCTCGATCTACGAAGTGCACCTGAATTCCTGGCGCCGGGTGGTGGAGGACGGCAACCGGCCTCCCACCTACCGGGAACTGGCGCCGGTCCTGACCGATTACGTGGTCCGCATGGGCTTTACCCACGTGGAGGTGCTGCCGGTGGCCGAACATCCCTTTTCGGGATCCTGGGGGTACCAGGTGACCGGTTTCTTCGCCCCGACGCACCGGTTCGGCGAGCCGGCCGACTTCATGTACCTGGTCGATTACCTGCACCGCCACGGTATCGGGGTGATTCTCGATTGGGTGCCCGGGCATTTTCCGCGCGATGCTTTCGCCCTGGCCCGGTTTGACGGGTCCCATCTCTACGAACACGCCGATCCGCGCCAGGGAGAGCACCGCGACTGGGGTACGCTTATCTTCAATTACGGCCGCCACGAAGTCCGCTGCTTTCTCATCAGCAACGCCCTGGCGTGGATGGATCGCTATCACATCGACGGGCTGAGGGTGGATGCGGTGGCCTCGATGCTCTACCTCGACTACTCGCGGGAGGAAGGCGGGTGGCTGCCGAACAAATACGGGGGCCGGGAAAACCTGGAGGCGATCGATTTTATCCGCCAGGCGAACGACCTGGTCCACCACTACTATCCGGGCACCCTGATGATCGCGGAGGAATCGACTTCCTGGCCGCGGGTGACGCGGCCCACCACCGAGGGCGGACTCGGCTTCGACATGAAGTGGAACATGGGGTGGATGAACGACACCCTGGAGTACTTTTCCGCCGATCCGCTCTTCCGCAAATACCGCCACAACAAGCTGACCTTCGGCATGCTTTACCAATACACCGAAACGTTTGTCAGCGTGTTCTCCCATGATGAGGTGGTGCATGGGAAGGGGTCGATGCTCATGAAAATGGGCGCGGACAGCATTTCGGAAAAGGCGCGCAATCTGCGCGCGCTGTATGGCTACATGTGGGCCTACCCGGGTAAAAAGCTGTTGTTCATGGGGAACGAGTTCGGGCAATCTTCGGAGTGGCATTACGATCAGAGCCTGGACTGGCACCTTTGCCAGTACATGGACCACGAGGGGATCCGCCGGCTGGTGCAGGATCTGAACCGGCTCTATTCCGCCGAATCGGCCCTCTCGTGCCGGGACTTTGATTCCGAGGGCTTTCGCTGGATCAACGCCAACGACGGCGACAGCGGGGTGATCAGTTTTCTCCGTTACGGAGGGGAGGAGGAGGCATTGTTTGCCGCGGTCTGTCATTTCACCCCGGTGCTGCGCCGCCCCTACCGGGTCGGGGTCCCGCGCGCCGGGTACTGGCGGGAAGTCATCAATACCGATTCGCACTTTTACGGGGGTTCCGATCACGGAAATCACGGCGGCCTGCGGGCCGAAACGGTTCCCTGTGACGGGTTCGACTTCAGCCTTTGCCTCACTGTGCCGCCGACGGCGACGCTCATTTTCAAATGGGCGGGCGAGTAGGGCGGCAGCCGTACGGGGTTGATGTGGCGGATCGACCCACCGGAAGGTGAGCCTTTGAAAGGGAGTGGGGGAAGGGGAAGGGGTCAGCCCAATGTTTCATGATTTTGCTTGTGTTGGAGAACGGATTTGGGAAATGATGAGGATCATGGCAAGGCGTTCACGAGTCGAATATGCGGGTGCGATGTACCACGTGATCAATCGAGGTAACTACCGGTCCTTTATTTTCGAAACCGCGGGGGCCCGGAAGAGTTTTCTGGAGTGTTTGGATCTTTGTTGCGAGGCCCAAGGTTGGCGATTGCACGCGTGGGTGCTGATGGGCAACCATTACCACCTTTGCGTTGAGACGCCGGAGCCGAATCTGGTGGAGGGGATGAAGTGGCTGCAATCAACTTTCGCGAACCGGTTTAACCGCTTTCGTAAGGAGAACGGGCACGTCTTCCAAGGCCGTTACAAGGCGATCTTATTGGAGGCGGACGCGCTCGGGGCGGTTTGTCATTACATTCATTTGAATCCGGTGCGGGCGAAGCTGGTGGACTGTTGCGATCTTCAAAACTATGGTCCATCCAGTTTTCACCGGTTGTGGCATCCCCGGAAGCGTCGTGTTCACGAGTCCTTCAGGGTATCTCTTTCATCTGCCGGAGGATTAAAAGATACCCCGGCGGGTCGTCTACTTTACCGCGACTATTTATCGTGCCTATCGGAGGACGAAGCGGAGAAAAAAAATCTGGGTTTCGAAAAGATGTGCAGGGGATGGATCAAGGGTACGAAGGAATTCCGCCAAGCAGTCTTGGACGATTTGAAAGACGAAACGGTGCAGGGGGTGACGGAAGCAGAGGCTGCGGAGATGCGGGAGCCCCGTTGGGAACGGGCGGTTTTGGGAATGCTTTCGAAATTGGGGAGAAAGGAATCGGAGTTGGCGGGTTCCCGGAAAGGGGCTGCGTGGAAGGTGGCAGTGGCAAGGCAATTACGGGAGCGTTACCTGGCCCCGCATCGCTGGATCGCCGAACGCTTATGCATGGGGCGAGTTTCGACTGTGCAAAGTCTGGTCAGCCGTCACCGAAGCAAAGGTGACAACTCTGATGAGATCTGGAAACAATTACAAAATCATGAAACATTGGGCTGACCCCTTTTCCGCACTCTGCATTTACCCCTTTTCCGCATTTCGTTCGAGGACACGACGTTTTCCTCCAATCTCGACGACCTGGGGGACGTCGTTGCGTGAATGGCGACAAACCTGGGCGCGCTCCAGGTGCTCGTGGGACATTCGCTGGGTGGCACGGCGGCTCTGGCCGTCACCGGACGCGGGAAAGCGGGATCCGTATTGAAACGGTGGTGTGGGAACAGGAAGTTGATCCTCCCCGTAAGGATTGAACGTTATTATTCCGTCCCGCAGGATTGCTCGAGCCACGCGGCGTAATCCGCTTCCTTGATCGCGCCGGCGGCGATGGCGAGGGTGCGTTCGACGGCTTGTTCTTCGGGGGCATTCAATTCGAGTCCATTGGTGCCCAGGAAAATATAAGCTGCCATGAATCCGGTTCGTTTGTTGCCGTCCAGAAAGGGATGGTTTTTGATTATACCGACTGCGTACGCGGCGGCCATCTCGGAAAGGGATGGTTCGCCGTAAGCATGCATGTTCCTTGGGTGATCGAGTGCGGATTCGAGGAGCTTTTCGTCCCTGATACCCGCGGCTCCGCCGAAGCGTTCCAGCAATTCCTCGTGGGTTGCGAGGATTTCTTCAGCGTTGATCCAGACAGGTTCCTTCATTTCGCCAGCTCACGGAGCGCGTTGCGGTATTTTTGCATTCCGCGCTCGGCGATTTCCATCTTCTCCTTGAACCCGGGGCGTTCGGGAGTGATCCGCAGGGAGCCTTCCGGTCCCCCGGTCAGGTAGAGCTTGGCGCCTTCTTCTACCTTGAGCGCGTGCAACGCTTCCCTGGGCAACACAATCCCAAGCGAATTGCCGATTTTGCGAACTTTGGTTTCCATGGCCATGTAATAACATCCGTTATCCCCGGTATGCTGTCAAGCGTGGGCTGGGGGGGGTCGGGACGAGGCGGGTTGAGGTCGACAGATCCACAGAGGCGCATTTTGATGCTTAAATGAGGACGCCAATCAACATCAATGATGTGTTACTCACCGAGTTGCGGAGAAAGGCGGCGGAGGAAAGCATGACAACTGAAGATTTGCTGGTACACGGAATCCATTTGTGAGACCAATGGCTGGATTCGATCCAAAGGAAGCGCCTCGTGAGCGCTCAAGTCGGGCGAACCTGACACCGGCGGGATAAACGGGGGTTGCTTCGAGCGTGCGCGTCGGTTTTCATGGCGCCCATGAGAAGTATGTTCCGTATCCTTGTGGGTTTCGCTGTGGCATGGAGCGTGACGGCCGTTGCCGCCAAAGGGCCGTCGCTGGAATATTATTTCCCCGAAGAGGTCGAATTCGATCCGGATATTCCGACGCCGAAGGAGCACTTCGGGTTCGAGGTCGGGGAGTGGCACCTGCGGCATGAGCAGACGGTCGGTTACCTCAAGCGGTTGGCGGAGGTGTCGGACCGGATGGAGATTCTCGAATACGCCCGGAGCCACGAATTCAAACCCCTGGTTCTCCTGAAGGTCAGCCATCCGGACCACCTGGCGGATATTGACCGGATCCGCGAACGCCATTTGGCCTGGGGCGATCCGGACCGGTCGGAAGGGTGGTCCACGGACGAGGAGCCGGCGGTTCTGTGGATGGGGTACTCGGTGCACGGAAACGAACCCAGCGGGGCCAATGCGGCACCGCTTTTCGCCTACTACCTGGCGGCGGCGCAGGGCGAAGAAATCGATGCTTTTCTCGCCCGCATGGTGGTCCTGATCGATCCGGGACTGAATCCCGACGGGATCGACCGGTTTGCGCACTGGGCGAACATGCACCGCGGGAAAAACCCGGTGAGCGACAGCGACCACCGCGAGCACCGGGAGGGCTGGCCGAGTTCCCGCACCAACCATTACTGGTTCGACCTCAACCGGGACTGGTTGCCGCTGGTCCACCCCGAGAGCCGCGGACGCCTGGAACAGTTCGGGCGCTGGCATCCGCACATCCTGACCGATTACCATGAAATGCAGACCAACCGGACCTATTTTTTCCAGCCCGGTGTTCCCGAGCGCAACAACCCGATCACCCCGGAGCGCAATTACGAGATCACGGCGAAGATCGCGGGCTACAACGCGGCCTCGCTCGATCAACTCGGCGGCCTGTACTACACGCGTGAGACCTTCGACGACTTTTACGTCGGGAAGGGGTCGACCTATCCCGATCTGAACGGAGCGATCGGGCTTCTGTACGAGCAGGCGAGTTCGCGCGGGCACGTCCAGGATAGTATCCACGGAACGATTACCTTTCCCGACACGATCCGCAACCAGCTCCGGACATCCCTCTCCAACCTCCGCGCCGCTCACGAACTCAGGGAGGACCTCCTCGAATACCGGCGTTGGTTCTACACGTCCGCCCGGGAGGAGGCGGCGGCGTTTCCGGTCGCGGCCTACGTGTTCGGTCAGGGCCCGGACGATGCCCGCGCCTACCACATGCTGGACCTCCTGCACCGGCATCGAATCGAGGTGAGGCGCCTGGAGGAGACGACCGAGATCGGGGGAACCCGGTTCGAAGGGGGGGCGGCCTATGTGGTGCCGGTGAATCAGCGCGAATTCCGGCTGGTGAAGTCGCTTTTCGAGCGCCGGAGTGATTTCGAGGAGAACGTGTTCTACGACGTGTCGGCCTGGACCCTCCCGGCGGCGTTCAATCTTGATTTTGCGGAGTGGTCGCGGGAGGCGTTCGACGACGGGGCCGTCGGCGACCCGGTGGGTGAACCGGAATTTCCCTCCGGGAGCCTGGTCGGCGGGGAGAGCGACTATGCGTATCTGTTTTCCTGGGACGGCTACTATGCCCCGCGGGCGCTCCAGCGTTTCCTGTCGGCGGATGTGCGGGTTATGGCGGCCCACCGTCCGCTTGAGATCGAAACCCGGGAGGGCGTGCGCGCCTTCGGCCGCGGCACCATTCTCGTTCCGGTCGGCTCCCAACCGGAGAAAGCCGGGGAGATCCATGAGCTGGCCCGGCGCGCGACCCGTGAGGACGGCATCGACGTGTACGCTGTGGACCAGGGGCTGGCGGAGAGCGGGATCGACCTCGGGAGCCCGAGCTTTGCCGTCCTGGAGAATCCCAAGGTCGCCCTGGTCGTCGGTCGCGGGGCCAACCAGTACGAGACGGGTGCGGTGCGCCACCTCTTCGACACGCGGGTGGATACCGGGATTACCCTGCTGGACGGGCACCGGCTCGGGTCGGTCGATCTCGACGCCTACACGGCGGTGATTGTGGTCAACCATACCGACGGCGGCGTCACCGCCGCGGGACGGCGCGCGTTGCGTGACTGGGTGGCCGGGGGCGGCACCCTCATCGCCCTGCAGGGGGCGGTGCGCTGGACGGCGAACAACGATCTGGCGGACGTCGATTTTGTGGAAAGGGAGACGGATAACGGCGAGGATGAGCGGCTGCGACTTCCCTACGGCGAGGGCGACCGGATCGAACAGGAAAAACGGATCGGCGGGGCGATTTTCAGCGCCCATGTCGATGCCACACACCCGCTGGGATTCGGGTACGAAAACGAGCGCGTCTATGTCATGCGCCGGGGGACCGATTTCCTGCGTCCCTCCGCGAATCCCTACGCCACTCCGGTCGCCTTTGACGACGCCCCCCTGGTCAGCGGCTACGTCTCCGAGGAAAATCTCGATCTCATGGCCGGTTCCGCGGTTGCGCTGGTCAGCCGGCAGGGATCCGGCCGCACCATTCTCTTCAGCGACGACCTCAATTTCCGCGGCTTCTGGTACGGCGGCAACAAACTCTTCCTCAACGCCGTGTACTTCGGGCCCACCATCCGGCACATCAGCGTGGCGGAGGACGACGTTGAATGATGTCGGTCCCGAGTGCGGTCGCCGGGTGAATGGAGCGGAGGGGGGAACCGCTCCTCCCCGTTGATTCGAGGGGGCGTTACGGCATGTGCGGGCGGACCCTCTCGGTCCAGAGGCGGTAGCCGCGCTCATTCATGTGGAGACGGTCGTCCACAAAAAGTTCGCCGCGCGGCTCGCCGTCGCTGTCCAGCATGGCCTCGAAAACGTCGATGTAGGAGAGGGCTTCGTTGTCCCCGGTGAAGCCCCGGATCATTCGGTTGCCCTCCCTCTCGGCCTCGATGAGGTGGCGACGGGAGGGACTCGGTTTCATGGAAATAAACGCGATTTCGGTTTCGGGGAGTTCGGCATGGACCCTGGCGACAAAACGGCGAAAGTCGGCCGCCACCCCGGCGGGCGTTGTCCCGGCCGTCAGGTCGTTCTCACCCGCGTAGAAAATGATCTTCGCGGGGCGGTAGGGGATGACGATCCGGTCGGCGTAATGGACGCTGTCGGCGATCCGGGAACCGCCGAAGCCGCGGTTGATCACGCGGTGGTCCGGGAAGTCGTCGTCCACGGTGTGCCAGCCGCGGATGCTGGAGCTCCCGATGAACAGCACCGCCCGCTCCGGCGGCGGGTCATGGCGGTCGGTCTCCTCGAACTCCCGCATGGTCGCTTCCCATTGCAGGATGGAGGCGGGAGCGCCGGATTCGGTGTGCGGCGGGTTCTCGGAGGCCGTCGCGTGCGAAGCGGCACCGGGATGGCGGGCGGACAGGCTGGTGGACATCATGGCGCGCAGGTTTTAATGGTTCCTCCACTTATGCGGCTTATCGTCCTGTGTGGCAAGGGTGGAGAGAACCGGGGTCTGTTTTGCACTCGACAGTTACTTTTTTTTGACCGACCTTGTGTTCATGGCTGATGAATCGTCACTCGGGCGCCGTCCGGCGCTGTTCGACCTGCAGGTTAACGGGTTTGCGGGAGTGGACTTTCAGCAGGCGGGCCTCACGAAGGACCAGCTCCAACACGCCGTGCGGGAGTTGCGCCAACACGGCATTTACCGGATTTTCCTGACGCTGATCACCGACGAGATCGACGTGCTTTGCGGCAAACTGGAGCGGTTGGAGCGGTTTCGGGACGAAGATCCGGTGATCCATGAAACGATCGCCGGGTACCACATCGAAGGCCCCTACCTCAGTCCCAAACCGGGTTTCCGCGGCGCCCACCCGGCGGAGAAGATGAAGGCGCCCGACCTGAAGGAGTTCGAGCGCCTGCACGCGGCCGCGGGTGAGCGGATCCGTATCGTTACCCTGGCGCCGGAATGGGAGGGGAGCGACGCATTCATTCGGGAGGCGGTCTCCCGCGGCGTGGCGGTTTCGCTCGGGCACACGGACGCCTCGCACGGTGACATCGACCGGGCGATCGAGGCGGGGGCGACCCTGTGCACCCACCTCGGGAACGGGTGCCCGGGCGACATGAACCGTCACGACAACATCATTCAGCGCCTGCTGGCCCGCGACGAGCTCACGGCCTGCTTCATTCCCGACGGCATTCACATTCCGCCGCACGCCCTGAAGAACCTGTTCCGGGCCAAGCCCGGGGGGAAGACGATCCTCACGTCGGATTGCATGGCCGCGGCGGGGGCGCCGAACGGCCGTTACACCCTCGGGAGGCTGGAGATTGAGGTGGGGGACGACCGGGTGGTGCGCCAGCCGGGACAGAGCAACCTGGCCGGTTCGGCCCTGACCCTGGAGCAAGGGGTGATGAATTTATCCCGCTGGCTGGACCTGCCGATGATCCCGGCCCCCGGCGCCGCGGCCGGTTGAGGGACGCGCGGGTGCGGCGGAGTCCGGCGGGCCGGTGCCGGCAGCGGCCTATGACCCGAGGAGTTTGAGGAATTCCGCGTTGGTCCCGGTCCTGGACAGCCGTGTGAGCATGGTCTCGGCGGCGTCCTCGGTTTTCAGCGGGGCCAGGGCCCGGCGGAAGAAGTGGATTTTATCCAGCTCCGTTTCCGGTATGAGCAGCTCCTCGCGGCGGG
>PXDC01000364.1 GCA_003565135.1 Verrucomicrobiota bacterium | reverse complement strand
GACATCATTCCCGCCACCGGGGTAGCCGAACCGCGGATGCATGTCCCCGTAAGCGGGATCCCCGGGATCCGCGGTGTAACCGTTGCCGATGGGATTATACTTATCAAGTTCCTTGACCGGGCGCAATGCCTCGGCGGGGATTTCGCGCGCAGTGATGTGCACGGCGGTGGGAACGTTGGTATACTCCCCGGCGCCACGTTTTCGGATTTCTTCGTAGCGAGGGGGTTTATCCCCCGATTCGCCAAGTCCCCGGATCTCCCGGGATAAACCGAATGCTACTCGGTTAAGGATCTTTCCATTCAATATCGAAATCGAAATCGGGATCGCTATCGAAATAATTGATAGAAATTGTGTTAGCGAATTTTCGATACCGATTTCGATCCCGATGGAGGGCTTATATGAGTGCCATTCGGGATAAACCCGGTCGCCACAACCACGGGAGTGCCGCTGTTTTCGAAAAACTGGATGACGGAGAGTATAACAAGCCGTCGCTCGCTCGTCGGTAAGACCTGTCGGGCCGGTTTTGGCGGACGTCGCGAGGCAGGGGCAAAGGCTTGTGCCCGAAAGGTATCCCCGTCGGCCGCGCGGGAGATGGGGGCTCCGGGACCCGGGAAAACGCGATTCTAAATCGTTCTGCGCAGAAAGACTCCTTCCAGGGGGCGAAGTCTGTGCCGGAGGGAAAATCCGTTTATCGCCCCCCGATCGGTTTCTTTAGGCGTCGCCGGTTCCCAGTCACCGGTATCGTTCAGGAGCTCCCAGGCCCCGTCTCGTCGCTCGCCCTCGGGAAGGCGAAAAACGAGTTCGGCGGCCTCATCCTGGATCACGTTGAAGGCCGCCAGCAGCGTCCCGCCCGGATAAGGCGTCCGGTAGAGGTGGACCGGATGGGTTTCCGCCGCCGCCAGAGGCGCTTTCGGCTCCAGGATGAAACAGAGGTCCTGAAGAAATTTTCTCCGGAACGGGTTGAAGAATCCCATAAAAAACTGGGCGTGACCATTCATGGGATAAGCGAGACTGACGATGCGCCCCCCCTGGCGATTTTCAAAGTACAGGCATCCCGGGAAGAGCTCGCGGTGATCCGGCCGAAAAACACGCGACAGCGCGGTTGCGCCCGCGGCGGGGGTCATGGACAGCAGGTGGGTGGCACAACGCTGCGCGGTCATTCGCGCGCATGGGAGCCCGAAGGATTCAGCGTGATCGCCGGCGATTTCTTCGTAGGCGAAGGCCGTTTCCTGCAGGGATTTCCATTCTGCGGCATGGATTCCGATATGAGGTCCCCATCCGCGGTCCAGTAATATTTCCACCGAGAGGGCATCGAGAATCACCGCTCCCGCGAGGAGCTTTTCCACCTCAATATCGGAGTAGGCCCGCAGACTTTGGCCGCCTGCTGCGTAAACCTGTTCCGGCACGATTTCCCGGGAGTAGCTGTGCGCGATCCCGAGGATGGACAACGTCTTCGCCCAGACCAGGGAATTTTCACACAAGCCGCGGAGACTTGATGAATCGTTGGAGTGGCGGACCTGTGCCATGCCGGGACTGAATAAAACCCGCACGCCTTCCGCCTTGCGTCCATCGATTCCAAGCCGGGCAAGGGCGTTCAATCGCGGTTTGGCTTTTCCCATCGCCGGACCGAAAGAGGGGTCGAGAGCGACTCCGTTTCCCATCATGTCGAAATGATTGATGGTGATTCCGTGGCTTCCGTAAACCGCCGCGCATAAACATTCCCATGTGCTGTAGGCCGCACTTTTTGAATACAGGCCGCATCGGGGTGAGTTTTCCAGTTCCGGATAAACCTCAATCGGGCCCTCGAGATTGGCGAGCGTCAAACGGGTTACCGCGGGCGGCGTGCCAAGCGCGGGCGTTTCCGTGTAGGGCTCGACATGCGGCCGCACCAGAAAGGCGGGTTCGGTCCCGAACGCCTCCTGCAAAGCCGGCCAATCACGGCCTTCGGCGCTGTGCACGTCCGGGTTGGACGTCATCAAACCCAGCCGCACCGCGGGATTCGCCTCCCGCACGGCGTCCCGGAGCCTCCTTGCCGGCTGCAGCAGGGTCTCCCGCGATAATTCCAGCCACTCGGCCCGCCACGGGTGAGGCGTGCCCGGGGCGAGAATGGCTTTCAAAAGATCGCGGCGCTCCACCGGTCGGCCCACCTTCTCCGAGAACCGGCGCAGATGTTCCTCGCAAAAACATCCCCCCCAGCCCTGGTCTGCTTCATGGTTGTGCAGCCGCCAGTCGTCTTCCACCCAGATCGCCACCGGCTTCACCTCCCGGGCCAGCCAGGCGAACATTCCGCAAAGGTACTCCTGCCATTCCGGGCAGAGCGGGCAGGCCACAATCGGGCTGACCGCTCCGGTTTCCCCGACCAGCGGCCGGAAATGCTGCCCCCGCCGCAGGGTCCGCCCCCGGCTGACATGGTAGGTGGTGGTCCACGGGTTCAGGCTCAGCGCCACCCCTTCCCCGGCGAGTCGATCGCGTACCCGGCAGGCCATTTCGCCATACTTTTCGAATTCTACCGCGGTAAGGTGACCGGCGCTCAGCTCCTCGGCGGCCAAAAAGAGCATCACTTCTTCAATGTGCCCGGTTCGGCATAAATCAACCAGTTCCTCGAGCCGTTCCCGGGGATGAAATTCCGGGTCGATCTTATAGCGGAGTATGTAGCGAAACGAAGGGTTCATCGTAAACGGTTGCCCGGAGTAAGCGCTTGCGGATGCGAGTCCGATCCGGCTACGCCGCGGACTCAACGGGGCAGCAACCCGTCGAGCTCGCGGCCGCCAGGTTGCCTTCCGTATTCTGAAACTTCGAAGGTTTCCGCAAACGCGGCGCGCGCGCCGTAGTCACCGTAGCGCTTCCGCAGCTTCACCGGGTCGAGGCCGGTGTGCGTCTCGACCGGGTTGATGCCGTCGAAGCCGGCATCGATGAAGGTGTCGAGCAGGGGGCTGACGTCTCCGTCGCTGTGCAGGATCACCTTCGCGGCACCGGCCTCTTTGAAGCTGTCGATCATCAGCGACCAGGCGGGTGCGAGAATCGCCTCGGCGGTCTTCGGTGAGAACATCGGGCCCTTCGTCGCCGCCATGTCGTCGAAGATCCAGACGCCGGTGGCGTAGAGGTCCCAGCGTCGAAGCTGTTCGAGGCCGATGGCGGTAAGGTGGT
>PXDC01000044.1 GCA_003565135.1 Verrucomicrobiota bacterium | reverse complement strand
GGCTGCAGGAAGATCGTTTTAAAGGCCGGAAAGCCGTCGCCGTTTACGAATACGAGACCTGGCACAATCAATCAACCTATATGTATCCGGCGATGGCCAAGTATTTCCGAGCGCAAGGTGCACAGGTGGCCACCATGTGGACATATTATCTGAATGAGGCGGGCAGCGAGAATCGGAGAACCCATCCGCACAATCTCAATCTTGTGACGACGCCACGGAAAGCGGCCAGCTTCATGGTGGCGGGCAAAGTATTTAAGGAAACGCCCCGCTACATACCCTTTGAGATGACCGAAGAAGATGCTGACCAATTCGGCAACGTAGCGTTTTCGTTTCCGATGGATTTAAGTGCATACGCCACGGATGATTTATTGATTCATGCCGATGACGTGGACGGCGATTTCATGGAGCTACCCCAAACTCCGAAACAGATTGTAGGCTATGGCAGCTCGCCTTTTGTCCAATACGAAGGCAAGGGCATGTATTTTCTCGAAGCCGTGTTCGAGGATGAGCGCTTTGCCCACCGCTGGACCCTGAAGATCCTGCCAAACATCACGTTTGATGAGGATGACTACCCGATTATAGATGTCGATAAGGAATCCCCATTCACTTTGCGCTTTCCGGGCTTGGATTTCACGAAATCGGAAGTCTATGGCACCAAGAATGGGGAGAAGGTACGCGCGGAAGCCACATCGCAGTCCGTTTCCTTCGATGCAAGACCGGGCGATTATGAGATCGTGAAAAAGAATCGCTGAAATGAAGTCTGCTGGCGAGGTTCTCGCCATTATCAAAAAAAGGAGTATTCAATGAAAACAAACAGAAGGATTACTATGGGTTTTGGAAACGCAAAAGACGTCGACAGATCCAGAAACTTTGGGGTCAGCCCTCAAATTAAAAGTTAACGACTGCTGTTTTCTCATTTCGCTTGGGCGGCTTCTGCTTTTCTTCTCTCCAAGTCTCTCCACTTTACTGATAGGGCAATCCAAAATACGTCACGTCTCGACAATTGACAAATCCACTTTCTGAATACATTCACCATCTTCCCGGCCCAACGCCACCCGACCCGCCCTTGTTCCAATCGGCCCCCTCCCCGAGTTGACGTCCGGAACGCCCCTTTCGCTAACTCCGGCTGCGCGCTGGTCAGCAGGGCCTCCATGGTTCCCCTGCCGTCGTAACCTTCGCGGCAGATCGGACGTCGTCGGAAGTCTAGAGACCCCGTTTCCCGGTCGAACCCCGTACGAGCGGCTTACCAAGAAAAGGTCCAGTCGCGGCGATGACATACCGACGCCCGTTATCCAAACCGGTGCGGAGAACCGCAATCCGAAAGAGGCGAAACCTCCGCGACGCCAGCACCATTCGGCGACAGCAATGCGCTGCTTCCTGCGCTCCCGCGACCCCGGTCCCGATCGGAATTGACACCGGGTCCCCTCAATAAGAAATTTAGTTCATTGAATTTATTCTCAACAACCAACCGTTTCGCGCACCGGGCGGCACTGCTCCTGCCCGCCGTGCTTATTGTCATGAGTTGCCACGGTTCTGAGGACTCGGACCCGGCCGGCGTTGTCGAAGCCGAGGAGCGAACCACGCCGTTCGCCGTCCGCGGCTGGGGCAGTGTTTACCTCCTGCCGGAGCCCGGAGAGCTGGAGATTGTCCTGGAAAAACAGGACCTGAATCGATTCCACGGGGCGGACATCCTGGTTGCCCGTCTCCTGGGCCCGGACCGGGAATTGCTCGACAAGGTGGTGATTCCCGACGATGGCAACGCCGTCCGGGGCGGCGGCGCCGGGCCGATCCAGCAAACCGTCCTGCGGGCGGAGGTGAAATACCGGGGCCTGTACAAGCTCGATCTCGAGGCCCGCACCGGGCATGAGGCCGGTCATGACCTCGTGTGGGGGATCCGCACCAACGCCCCCCGTTTCATGGTCGAAAGCCTGGTTTCGTTCATGGCCCCGGAACTGTCGGGGGAAATCTGGTTCCGGCCCCCGGAAACGGATTTCGAGATGGAGGTTCGGGGAATCGGGAGCAGCCAGGTCGCTCGCCTGCAAGACGAACGCGGGGAGGCGATCGCGGTCTTTGACCTGACGGATGCGGCGGAGGCGGTCCGGACCGTTCCCGGGGCGGAAAGCCCGCGAGGGGATCCCCTGGGCTTGTTTCTGGAACAGCAACGGGCCTCCATCCGGATCGAGGGGGTCACCGAGTCGCCCGATGCGGCCGAGGAACAGTATCCGCATGTCACCTACTGGACCCCGAGAGGTGAGGCGTTTTTTGATGTGGAGGATCACCGCTGGCTTCTCCACCCCTACCGCGTGCGGCTTTTCCCGGAAGCCCAGAAAAGACTCGAGGTGCCGTTTACGGTCCGTAATGGCGGCGCGGAGACGGCCGCCTTCCGTATGACCGCGGAAAGCCCCGCCGGGATCGCGGTGCGTGGAATTCCCGGGGAACCCTTTCGGCTCGATCCCGGCGAAACGCGGGAAGTGACGGTGAAGGTGGAACTCGCGGAGAACCTTGCCCCCGGCGAGGACCGGCGCGTCCGCCTCTTCGTCACTCGCGAGGATCGCCCGGAGATCTCCACCTACTCCACCCTTCGCATTTCCGGAGACCCTTCGCCGGTCTCCCGCCCGCTGGACATGCCCCTGGTCCTCGAACCCTACCGGCACGAGAACGAGCAATTCGGCTACTTCCCCGACTACGTGCCCAACGTGCCCTACTTCGACCGGGAAAATCGTCCGCACATCCGCCAACGCGGCAGCCACCGGCATCATACGACCGGGGTGGAGCTCCTGGACGCCGACGGCTGGCGTCACCGGGATTTCACCGCCGCCTTGCGCGGCGCGGTACCGGATTTTGATTACACCTGGTTTGCCAGCTACCGGCTGGCCAACAAAGTGGCTTTCGACGCGGATAACGACAGCTACACCCTGGTTTCCGCAGCCCGCAAGGGCGATTCCGGGTTTCATCAACGTCAGGCGGTGCTGCTTCACGCGGCGCCGGATGACGACGCCTTTGCCGCCTACCCGTTGGGCGACATCGCCAACGCGACTTTCGAGATCGAACAGTTCACCGGTCACAACGACGACCAGCGTCCCCCGCCGGTCCTGCTTTACCACCGCACGGCCGATCATCCCGCCCGGTGGGCGTGGCTCAACGACCTGCTCCTGTTCATTCCGGAAAAGACCCCCGACGGCCGGATCGAGCCGGGCGAGCCCATCAGGCTTACGGACAAGGCGCTCAACCCGGCCGCCCACTCCGGCGGAGGCAGCCCCCTGGCCACCCGGGGAAACCGGACTTTTATCGCCTGGGGTGAAGCCGTCCCGCCCGACAGTGAGGTGCCCGGAGTGCCCACGTACGTGGCCGTGTACGACCACACGACCGGAAAAGTCAGTGAACCTTCGCTGCTCGGATACGCTCCGCCCGTAAACGACAGCCACAATTCCCCCGCAATCACCCTCGATTCGCAGGGGTACATCCACGTCGTAATCGGAGCCCACGGTCGCGCTTTCCAGTATTCGCGTTCCCGGGAACCGCTCTCGATCGAGGGAGGCTGGACCAAACCCGAACCCATCCTGACCACAGGCCGGATCGAGGTCGGCGGCAACGTGCCGGAGCGCGGGACCCAGACCTATGTCGGGCTCGTGTGCGGCCCCGACGACACCCTGCACGTGGTCAGCCGCCAGTGGCGCGAGGGCGTGGACAAATACCACGACGGCCACCTCTACGCCGCCCTCTCCCACCAGCGCAAACCGCCCGGTGAACCCTGGGGCGAACCGGAGGTCCTGGTCGTTCCTCCCCTGCCCGATTACAGCGTCTTCTACCACAAGCTCAGCATCGACCGGACCGGCCGCCTTTACCTGGCGTACAACGTGTACAGCACGCACGAACACTACCGCAAGGATGAGCCCGGCCTGCTCAACCACCAGGCCGTTCTCTGGTCCGGCGACGGCGGGAAGGCCTGGAAACTCGCCGAGACGGCGGATTTTCGCGAGGGTATCGACGAATTCCGGACCGGGAAATCCGGCACGGACGCCGCCGACCGATGATTCCGGAGCGGTCCGTCATATCCGCGCAATCCTTTTATCCATGAGCTCCTTTAGCATCGATTTCGAACCCGTGCCTCCCGTCCTCATTCCCGGTTTGCGCCGCCTGCAAAGCGTCTTTCCCGGCCGCTTCCGGAATGATGGGGATACCGCCGTGACCTTCGAAGAAAACCCGTCCGAAGCGGCCCCGGGCTGGAAGGCCACCCGCACCGGCCGCGGTTGGCACGTCACCTTTACCCGGCCGATCGACGCCTTCCGCGCCCTCGGTTGCCTGGGCGGCGGCGAGTTCCCCGCCGACGGCACCGCCACGGAGTCCCCCGGGCTCGACCTTGCCGGCGTCATGCTGGATGTCTCCCGCAACGGGGTCCTCACCCCGGACGCCGCCGAGAGTCTCTTCTGCCGGTTCGCTCTCATGGGTATCGATACCGTCCTCCTCTATACCGAGGACACCTACGAACTCCCAGGGGAGCCCTTCTTCGGTTACCTGCGCGGCGCCTACTCCGCCGATGAGCTCCGCGCGGTAAAAGCCTGCGCCGATTCCCTCGGGATCACCCTTGTTCCCTGCATCCAAACCCTCGCCCACCTGGAGCAGGTGCTGCAGTGGCCGGCGTATTGGGATTTACGTGACACTGATCGGGTTCTGCTGGCCGGCGACGACCGGACCTACCGGCTCATCGAAAAAATGCTCGATTTTGTAGCCGGGGTCTTCGGGCCGGGCCGCATCCACATCGGAATGGACGAGGCCGCCGGAATCGGCAAAGGGAATTTCCTCAAAAAATTTGGCGAAAAGCGTCCCTTTGACATCCTCCAGGAGCACCTGCGGCGGGTCGACGCCCTCTGCCGCGAACGCGGGTTGCGGCCCATGATCTGGAGCGACATGTACTTCCGGCTTGGATCCCGGGATCACGACTACTACGACCGCGATGCGGTGATTCCGGACGACGTCGCCGCGCGGACGCCGGAATCGGTGGACTTCGTGTATTGGGATTACTACCACACCGATCCCGCGTTCTACGAGGAATGGATCGATCGTCATCGCCGCATGGGCAAAGAACCCGTCGTCGCCGCCGGAACGTGGAGCTGGAACCGCCTCTGGGCTTCGCTGCCCTTCGCCTTTGAACAAATCGACGCCTGTATGCAAGGCGTCAGAGCCAAGGAGGTCCGGGAGGTGTTTCTCACTTCCTGGGGCGATGACGGCGCTGAATGCGATCCTATCTCCATCCTTCCCGCCGTGCAGCGTTTCGCCGAGCACGCCTGGCGGGGCGAAATCGACGAGGCGCGGTTGCGTCGGAATTTCGCCGGTTCGTGTGCCAGTGATATACAGGCCTGGGTTCGGGCGGCCGATGTCGACCGGGCCGGCCGCGAACGCGGCGGAACCGACGCCCACAGCAACCTGGGGAAACTCCTCCTGTGGCAGGATCCCCTCCTGCCGCTTTTTGATCCCCTGGTAGACGTCGACCGCGTTCCGACGTTTTTCCGCGAGCTGGCCGAAGACCTCGAACGGGCTTCAGCAAATGACGATGAATCGAGCCGCCTGGCGTTTCCGGCGGCCCTGGCCCGCGTGCTCGAATTAAAATCGGTAATCGGACATACTTTGCGCGATGCTTATGCCGCCGGCGACCGCCGCCGCCTGGAACACCTGGCCGGGAGAGACCTGCCGGAACTCATCCAACGCGTGCGCCGCTTGTGGGAAAGTCACCGCCGAATGTGGCTGACCGTTTACAAACCGTTCGGCCTGGAGGGAATAGAACGGCGGTACGGCGGTTTGCTGTTGCGATTGGAATCCGCCATCGAACGGCTGGAAAGTTATCGGGCCGGAGCCTGCGAGAGTCTGCCCGAACTGGAATCGGAACCGCTCCGGATCGAAACCGACAGCGGCCTTCCCTTCGACAATCACCGCCACGCCCGCGCCGCCACCCCGAGCTGGATCAAGTGAACGAACCGCAGTCCGGTGCGACGGTGGGCGGGCCGTTAAATGGGAAAGGTGAAACGCTGGACGTGAGTGACAATCGGCGTCCGGCCCCTCAGGGTTTCAGGGGAATCCCTCCTTGCCTTGGAGCCTTTGTGAGAGAGCCGATTCCGGGGAGGTTAAATGGCAACATCACCGCTAGAGTGCATGGCTCTCGGTTAGGCCTAAAGGAGAACACGCTTCCAGGGTGTTTTCTCAGGCTGGAAGCCTATGCTACTCCCGATCCAGCGCCTCAACCGTGCGCCATTCCCGCCAGTGTCCTAACCCGGCCGAGCCGAGACCATACCGTAGCGCGCCGCTTTAGCCAGCGCAGTACTGATGGGCGCTGGCTGAAGCGGCGCGCTACGAAGCGATCGCATTTCGGAATACTTTGTGCGTTTCACGCCAGATTTCACTAATAAGGGACAAAACCTGAAACGTTGTTGCTATCGAATCAAGTTTTGAGCACCGCACAGGATGCATACCGATTTACTATCTCTTCTTTGCGATCTTCCCATTTCTGCAGTGTAAAGTTTCCTGGCCCGAGGCTTTGCGCTCTAGATAAACGCCCCCTGGTCGCGGAGTGTTTTTCTCAGGAGAGACGTATCCAGGTTCCGGATTCCTTCCAGTTTTTTCCCGTAACACAGTGCCGCGGCCGTACCGGCCGCCTGGCCGATGGCCACGACCTGGGGTGTAATCCGCACCGCCGCGTGGGCTTCGTGCGTGCTGTCGATGCACCGCGAGGCGACAAGGAGGTTGTTGACCCCCCGGGGACGCAGGCTTCGGAACGGAATCTCGTAGAACCGCCCTTCCGGGGGACCGACGGTCCGGGTCCCCTCCCCCGCCGGATTGTGAATATCGACGTACCAGTTCCCCCGGGCGATGGCATCGTCGAAGGCGTTCGCCTGGACGATGTCATCGGCGGTCAGCGTGTAATCCCCGAGGACCCGCCGGCTTTCGCGAACACCGATATGACCGGCGGTTTCACTCACCCGGGCCTCACGAAAGCCGTCGACATACTGTTTCATGAATGCCGCGACCTCGAATACCTGGCGCCGCCCCTCGATCATGGCTTCGGTGACGTCCCGGACGCGGGTCCCGTTTTTTCCCAGGATCCGGGTGGTATTGAAAACCCACTGGCCCTTCACCGGCGACCGGCTCAACAGCACGTTTTCCCGGGGAATGGTTACCGCTCCGTCCCGTTTCGCCCGCTGCCAGGTGGAGGCGAGCCGCGGATCCCGCCGGCAGTGCTCTTCCGCCCGTGCGTCGTCCACCCCGTCCATCTTGAAAATCAGGGTCATCGGCTGCACCTTGCCGTCCTCGCTCCGCCCGTAATCGACCGGAATTCCCGCCTGGTGGCAAACGTCGCCGTCGCCGCTGGCGTCGATAAAATAGTCGGCCGTCAGCACGTGACGGCCCTGCTTTGATTCCACCACGACGCCTTCAATCCGCTCGCCCTCGCGAATCACCCCGGCGACGTGCAGGAAAAAGTACGGCGTGATTCCGGCCTCGACGATCATTCGGTCCAGCACCGATTTCATCACCTCCGCGTCGTAGATTCCTCCGTGACCGTGGGTGTCGGGATGCCCGTGCGGGCCGGGTGCGTACGGGTCTTCGGTCTCACTCCGTCGCCATCCGCCGGCCTCCGCAACTTCACCCAGTATCTCGGAAAACAGTCCCCGCACGAACGGAAACGGCATGATGGAGCTCAACAGACCGCTGGTCCAGGTCCCGCCAAATGCCCCGAACCGTTCCACTACTACGGTCCGGGCCCCGTTGCGCGCCGCCGCCAATGCCGCGCCGACGCCGCCGGGACCGCCCCCGATCACCAGGACGTCGGCATGATCGAGGACCGGCAATCGCCGCGCCGGTTCGGAAAAGGTTCGTTCGAGCGATTCCATGATCAACGGCGGGCCCGACGCCGCAGGACAACAAGGATTCCGGCCGCCGCCCCGAAAAGCGCAACCACGCTGCCGGGCTCGGGAATATTGGCCAGCCGGACGTCTTCCAGGAAGGCCGCATCGGCCGCCCCCGCGTAAACCCGCACGTCGTCCAGGAAGGCGGGAACGCCGCGGTTGCTCACTCCCGGATGCCTCCCGGCGGCGAAATTATCGTCGAGAACACCGGTGTCGCTGACCGCCGTATCCGCGGCCGCGAGCTGCGAGATGGCGGTGGCCACATCGCCCGAAAACAGTTTCACCTGCTCGGAACCGAGGGACGCATCGAAGGTGAAGGCGAGGAAGACCCATTCATCGGCGGCGCCCACCGCCGTGTCCAGGGGAACCCCGCCGCCCAGCAGGTCGAGGGTCAGGCCGAAGTTGGACGCCGACAGATCGCCGGACGGCGGAGTCACCACCCGGATACCGAATCCCGCGTTGCTCCCGCCGCGAAGGATGCGCTGATTGGCGGCCGGATCCGCCTGCATGTTCACCCACGTGGTGAGGGTGAAACTGCCGAGGTTGTCGAGTTTGCCGTCGAGCGAATCGACATCCGGATGACTGTTGTTGGCCAGGACGTTGGCATTCAGGCTGGCGGTGACATCGAGAGCCCCGGTGGAAAATCCCGCCGGGGTATCGGCCGTACGGGTCGCGTCCTGGAAAAAACGGCCGTCCACGGTCGGTTCGATGCCGTGGTCGATCGTCGGTTCCGTGCCGGAGGACGCTTCGTCGAAGTTCCATTGCAGCAGGAGGCTCTGGCCGGAGGCATACGAAACGATGCCGGCGGCGATAATGAAGGTGCCCAGGATCTTTCTGAATTTCATTTTCTGTATTGCCGTTGCAGGGTTAACATTCGGGTTGTCGGGAGATCCTAGATTATCGTATCGACGGGCGGCTTCCCATGGCATTTACTAACAATTTTTATGACTGAATATGCTAAAGGCGTCGACGGGTCGGTTTCGGCGGACTCGTCTCCCGGGGCGTCAACGGAGAACGATCACGGGCGGAAAGCCGAGTCGCAGCTCCTCGACGCCTTTCTCGGGGAGGTGTCGCGGCTTACCGGGTTGCGAGTCTGTATTTACGATCTGAACTTTTTTTTGAACGAATCGCCGAAGCTACGGGTACCCAGGCGTCTGCTTATTCACGACTCACCCTATTGCCATTTTATAAAAAGTCATCCCGAAGCTTTCGCCAAGTGCATTGCCACCGAGAACAAGAGGACCGAAAAAGCCGCCGCCGCCTCGGGCCCCCTCATCCACACCTGCCACGCGGGAGTGACCGACCTGATTCTTCCCATCCGGGTGGACGGCCGGCAGATCGGGGCGGTTTTCCTGGGACAGGCCTTTTCGGGCAACGCCCGCACCCTGGGGACGACCCTGGAGAAATTGAAACGAAAATACGGCTTCTCCGACTCCGGACTCCGGCGCGCCGCGGCCACGATGCCCCGGCGGGAGCGGCGGGCGTTGCGCCGGTTGAAGCCGCTATTGGCGGGCATCGCCGACTACCTGGAGCAGGCCGAAGAGCTGGTTCATCTGCGGCGCGAACGCGACTCGTGGAAAGCGGGAAAAAGCGCCTACGAAACCATCGCATCGGGCGACATCCGGGTGGAACGCCTGCCCACGACCGTCATCGACCGCCTGCGGGTGGGCATAAGGAACGCGAAATACGCGCAGATCTCGAAAGCGCTGGAGGTGCTCAAGCACTCTTATTGGAAGAACCCCACCTCGCGTCACGTCGCTCAGACGGTGGGGATGAGTGAGTCCCATTTCAGCCGCGAGTTTCGTAATGCCACCGGCATGACCTTCCGCCAGTGCCTGCTCGAAACCCGCCTCAACGCCGCCTTCTACCTGATCAAGCGCAGCCGTTTCACCATCGAGGAAGCCGCGACGGTCGTGGGCTATGAAAGCGGCTGCTCCCTGCAGCGCGCCTTCAAGAGCTTCACCGGTCTCACCCCCCACCGCTTCCTGCGCGCGTATCCCCGCGCCTTTATGCTGGAACGTCTCGACCCGGACAAGGGCGAGGCGAAACTGGAGGACTGAGCGGGAAGGGGGGTTCGATTTTGGATTGGAGTCCTGCGCTTCGCGCATACAGAGAGAGAAGCGGCCACCTCCGTACAAACAGCATTACCGCTCGCGGAGCGAGCCACTCGAAAATCCAAAATCCGCAATCCAAAATCCCAAATTCACGGCATCTCCGGTCCGTCGATTTCAAATCGGGCGATCAGCATATCCCGGTCAAGCCGTGCGAGATGGGCATCCGCGTGGACCGCGTTGTAGCGATCGCCGTGCCAGGGACTGCCGGGATCGTTGTTGACCTTTCCCGAATCCACCGGGTGATCGGTGCCGCCCCGGTCCCAATGCAGCACGAACAGCGTGGGCTGGCGCAGGATGACCAGGGAAAGGCCCCACATGTGTTCGTTGGGCAGGTACGTGTACATCCAGCCTTCCGGGCCCGAGGGACAGCGCCACACGCCGTCGAGGTTGCTGTGGGCGTCCTCTTCCTCCTCCGGCGGCGTATCCATATAAGGGCCGAGCTGACGGGTGGCCAGGTGGGCGATATCGGTAAAGGTGCCGAATCCGCCCCGCGGCGGAAACCGGTCGTGGTGGTCGTTGGCGTAAGCGAGGTAGGCCAGGCCGATCTGACGGAGGTTTGAGGCGCACTGGGCCTGCCGGGCCGATTCCCGCACCCGCTGCACCACCGGGATCAGGATCGCCGCGAGAATCCCGATAATGGCAATAACGGTAAGCAGTTCGATCAGGGTAAAACCGTCGCGGCGGCGCGGGCGGTGACGAAGCAGCGTTATCATGACGGTGACCGGCGGGCGCCGTGGTGTTATTGGAGGAACTCCCCGCGGACCGGGCGAATGTCGGAGGAAACCGTTCCCACGTGAGCGTCGACGTAGAGAACGTTACGGATGTCGCCGTGCAGCGGATCGCGGGCCAGGGGATAGCTGCGCCCCGGATAGATGGTGGCGTCGACGTCCATTAACGCCCAGATGAGCGTCGGGTGATCGATTTCGTTGAGCCGCTTCGGATTGGGTTCGTTCGACGAACTGTTATTGCCGAATACCTCGTCGACCGTGTTCAGGCGGTAGCTCATGCCGTTGCGAATGTCTTCCTCACTGCTGAATCGACGGGTGAACGCGGGCGACACGACCAGCTCGATAAGCTGCGGTTCATCCGTCAAACGGATACCGGGCTGCAGGTAGGAGGCCATGTCGTTGGTGAAGACCCGGGTGTCCGCCGTGTCCAGGGTGCTGTGTGTGACCGGCGCGAAGTACGGTCCCGGCAGACGCCCTTCGTGGTCGTCGGCGTAAAGGTGCAGGGCCGTGCCGATCTGACGAAGATTCGAGGCACAATTCGCCCGCGCCGCCGAATCCCGCACGCTCGAGACCACGGGGATCAGGATCGATGCAAGAATTCCGATGATGGCGATGACCGTCAGCAGTTCGATCAAGGTGAACGCGTCTTGCGTTCGGTATCTGGATATTTGGGTGGTTTTCATGGCTTGGCCTCCGGTTGGGTTGGAAAACACTTCTGTTCTCAGTCGGGCTCCTGTTGCGTGACGCGCAGCCGCAGGAACTGGCGCGGTTGGTGGCCGAGGGGTTCGGCGGCGCGGAACGTCTCCCGGATTTCTCCTTCCTGCGTCACCGATTCCACCGGTTCGGCGTTCTCCGTCCAGGTCACCAGGTCGACGGAGACTTCGACGGTGTAAACAACATCGTCGATGCCTTCGGGCCGGGTCACCGTGAGGGTGAGGTATTCCTCGCCGTCGACGACCGCGCGGCCCTCGACCGGCAGGACCGCGCGGCCGGGAACGGTCGGATCCCCGCCCAGGGCGTATTCGAGCAGGTTCGGAATGCCGTCGTCGTCCGGGTCGGCGTTCGGTCCGCCGACCGCGGGATCCGCGATCTCCTCCGGTGTGAAAAATTCCTCCAGCCACCCCGCGTACCCGTCCGCGACGTCGGCGGAAAGATTTTCGCGGCGGATTTCGTCGATTCCCGTGGCGTCGACGACCTCCCCGTACACCCGGAAGTCGTCGAGAAACGCGTTGACCTGCCGGTGACTGGCATTCGGGTGACGCCCCAGGCGCAGCGGCGCATCGAGCGCGCCGGTATCGGGAACCGTGGTATTCGCGGTGGCCAGGACCGAAACCGGTTCCGTTTCGTTGCCGGCGTACAGCCTGACCGTATCGGCGGCGCCGGCCTCGAACACAACCGCCAGGAAAAGCCACTTGTCATCCGCATCGAGACTCACCTCCGGGAAGGGCACGTTGCCGCCCACGATGTCCAGGGCCAGACCGAAATTCGAGGCCGATATTCCGCCTTCCGGAGGATCGACGATCCGGAGCCCGAAACCGCTGTCGTTGCCGGCGCGAAAGATCCGGTCCAGGTGGTTCGGGTCCGCCTGAAGGTTCACCCAAAGGGAGACCGTGTACCGGCCCAGGTTGTCGAGTTTCCCGTCGAGCGAGGGGACGTCGGGATGATCGTGATTGGCGATCACGGAAGCTCCGTCGACGGTCACGTCGAGCGCGCCGGTCGAATGCCCTCCGGGTGTGTTCCCCGTGCGCGTGGCTCCCCCGAAAAAGCGCCCGTCCACCGTCGGCTCCGCCTCGCCAAGGTCCGCGGTGGGATCGTCTCCCGAATCGGATTCGTCAAAAGCGTACCGCAGGAGGAGCGCCGCGAGTTCGTCCGGGGGCTGATCGTTGGAAAGGTTCTCGTTGCGGATCTCCTCGATCTGCACGGCGTCGGCCACGCCTTCGTACACGCGGAAGTCGTCGATAAAGGCGTTGACCTGCCGGTGGCTGAAGTTCGGGTGAAGCCCCAGGCGCAGGGGCGCGTCGAGCGCGCCCATGTTCGTCACGAGACTGTTGGCCGTCGCCAGGACTTCGGCCGATTGCGTCTCGTCACCGACGTAGAGCTTGACCATTTCGTCAAAGGCGTCCCCGTCAAAGGTGACCGCTATAAACACCCAGCGGTCGTCCGCGTCGATATCCGCGTTGCCGAACGCGACATTGCCGCCGGCGATGTCGAGGGCAAAGCCGAAGTTCGAGGCCGAAAGCTCGCCTTCGGAGGGGTTGACGATGCGGTAGCCGAAACCGTTGTCGTTGCCGGCCTTGAAAATGCGGTCCAGGTGGTTCGGGTCCGCCTGCAGGTTGACCCAGAGCGTAACCGTGTACCGGCCCAGGTTGTCGAGTTTCCCGTCGAGCGAGGGGACGTCGGGATGATCGTGGTTGGCGATCACGGAAGCCCCGTCGACGGTCACGTCGAGCGCCCCGGTCGAACGCCCCCCCGGCGTGTTGCCCGTCCGGGTGGCGTCGCCGAAAAAGCGACCGTCGACCAGCGGCTCCGCTTCGCCGAGATCCGCCGTCGGCTGGCTGCCCGAACCGGCCTCGTCAAAATTGTACCGCAGCAGAAGCGTGGTCGAGGCGGGAACGGAGATAACGGGTGCAAGAGCGACACAGATTCCAAGAACGGCAGCGTGGATCTTCATTTGGGATTTCGAATGGACGTGGTGGTTTCGGGCGGCCGGAAAACGGGATGCGACCGATGCCCGTCGAGTGTGCGACGCCCTGAATAATAATCCATTTGCCCTGTCGTTTCTATAGCATAGTCTATCAAAGTTTATTACACTTCATGCTCGAGCGCCTCCAACCGGCCGCGCTGGGTGGGCCGGGAGGAACGACGCCGGTCAGGGGGTCGGGAATGCCCCGAAGTACCCACAGGACGCACCGTCACGCAGGCCTGCGCCTCCTCGGGAAGGGGACCCCAGTACCTGCCTCCAGGGCATACGCTGTCGCCAGGCAAACTGCTCGTGCCGGGCCGTGCGCGACT
>PXDC01000248.1 GCA_003565135.1 Verrucomicrobiota bacterium | reverse complement strand
CCAGTTGTCCAGGATGGCCTGGGCCACACTGCTGCCCGTGTACTCGACGTGCCGTTCGAGCATGCGCCGCAATTCGGGGATGCTCTTCTCGTGCAGCGGTTTGAGATCCACTTGGGCCTGGTTGCATTTCACGGGGAACTCCCCGCCGGGGTCGTAGACATAGGCGATGCCGCCGCTCATGCCCGCGGCGAAGTTCCGTCCCGTCTGGCCTAGGATGGCCGCGCGGCCGCCGGTCATGTATTCGCAGCCGTGGTCGCCCACGCCCTCGGCGACGGCCCACGCGCCGCTGTTGCGCACGCAGAAGCGTTCGCCCGCCTGGCCGCGGAAGTAGGCTTGGCCGCTGGTGGCGCCGTAGAGGGCCACGTTGCCGATGACGATGTGGTCCTCCGGTTTGAACGGGCATTCCTTGGGCGGATACACGATGATCTTGCCGCCGGACAGGCCCTTGCCCACGTAGTCGTTGGCCTCGCCTTCCATATCGATGGTCACGCCCTTGGCCAGCCATGCCCCGAAGGACTGGCCGCCGGTGCCCGTGGCGTGGAAAACCAGGCAATCGTAGTCGCCGGAGAGCCGCTGTGAGAGCGTGTTCACGCATTCCGTGGTGACCCCGAACATGGTGAGTCCGGCGGTCGGTTTGTCATCCCGGCAAAGATCGAGGATTTCGGCCCCGATCCGATCGGCCAGCAGGCGTCCCCGGGCCGTGAGTGCGAGGACGCCGGAACCGGACAAGGAGGCAAGGCCCTCCGCCCGGAGGCGTTCGAGGAAGGCCCGGAGGGCCGGATCGACGGTTCCGGGGTAACGCTCCTCCAGGCCGGCAAGGTCGACGCCGTCCCGCAGGCGCAATCCGAACACCAGGCTGTCCGCGGCCAGCAGGGCCGGCGTGACCTCGACCCGGTCGACCCGGCCCCTGACTCCGGCGGCGAGGTCGGCGAGCCATTCGTCGAGCGCGCTCGGGTTGGCGTAGCGCCATCCCCTGTGCTGCGAGGCCGCGGCCGGACCGATGCCCTCCCACTCGCCCATTCTCCACGTATTTATATTATGGATGCATTCCCGCCCGGGCCGGGCGTAATTCGAGGTTTCGTATTTCCGGAGGCCGGACGCCTCCAGGAGCGATTCCGCCATTTCGAAATACGCCGCCTCTTTTTCCTCGTCCAGGGCGAACGCTCCACGGGAGAGTTTCACCCACAGGGCGGTGTCCTCCTCGAAGGTCAGACAGTAGGTGGAGAGATGCTCGGGACGGAGTGACGCCGCTTCCCGCAGGTCGCTTTCCCACTCCCCCTCGGTCTGGCCGGGAAAGGCGAACATCAGATCGAGGTTGACGTTGTCGAAGCCCTGCTCGCGGAGCCGGGCAAAGGCGGCGAGACCGTTTTCGCGCGTGGATTGGCGGCCCATCACCTCGAGCAGACGCGGCTGGAAGGACTGGACCCCGAGCGATATCCGGTTGACCCCGATCTCACGCAACGCGTCGAGGCGTGGCCCGCGGACGGTTTCCGGCGTCAATTCCACGCTCCACTCCACCGGATCCCGGCCGTTTCGTTCGCGCAGGACCGTGCCGAGTTCGAGGATATACTCGGGCGGCAGGAGCCCCGGGGTGCCCCCGCCCCAGAAAACGGTGTCGATCGGCCGGTCGAAACTCACCAGGTCGAGTTCGCGGCGCACTCCGTCCACGTAGCGACGGAAATCCCCCTTTTCCGGCTTTTTCTGATAAAAGGCGCAGAAGTCGCAGGTTGTCGCGCAAAACGGCACGTGCAGGTAGAGACCGAGCGGCCGTGCCGGCCGGCCCGGTCCCGGCCGGCGCACGATCCCTTTCGAACCTGTTTTCGGTGAGGCGTTCATCTGTGGTTGCGAATCATCTCCATGCAGCCGCGCCGGCCTCACTCCCACCCGTCCCGGCCGAATCTGAATTCGGCCCAGACGAGGCGGTGATCGCTGGCGACGTGGTAGCCGGGACCATCGTACACCCCGCGCCCACCGGACGCAACCCGTGCTTTCATTGCCGGCGAGGCCAGAATAAAATCAATCCGGCTGTAGAGGTTCTGCCGCTCCCAGTGCTGGGTCCAGAGGTGTCCCCGGGAATCGGTCGCCTCCACCGGAATCGAGATCTCCACCCCGCCCCGCTGCCGGAACCGGCGAAGAACCGGTGTGTCGCGGGTGTCGTTGAAATCACCGGCGATAATAAAAAGGTCGCCCCCTTCCGGGTCACAGCGCTCCAGGATCCGGTTGCGCGCGGCGGTGGCCTCGCCGGTCCGTTTCCGTTCCGCCCGCGGGTCGTCGTCGCGCTCGGTCCACTTGCTCTTGAGGTGCAGGGTGAACAGGGTCCACTCCTCTCCCGCGGTTTCAAACCGCACTTCGAGGAGCCCGCGTTTGATGCGTTCACGGGTCTCGAAATAAGGAAAATCCGGGTCGGTGTGGCCCCGGACCTTGCGGAAGGGGAGCCGGGAAAGGACCGCCACGTGGCGGTCCTCATCCTCCGCTTCCAGCACGTGGTAATACGTGTAGTCGAGGCCCTCCCGCTTGAGATCGCGGCGCAGTTCCCGGAGAAACGGCGGCGGGCCCATTTCCTGCAGGGCGATGACGTCGGGTGAAACCGACCGGATCACCTCGCGCAGGGCCTCTTTCTCGACTTCCGGTTTGGGGTATCCCGGTCGCCACCGTTCCTGGGAGTCGACCCAGCGATCCATCACGAGGTAGTTCTCCACGTTGTAGGTGGCCACCCGCACGGTTTCCCCGGCGAACGCCGGGACCGCGAGCAGAATGAAACAAAACGCGCGCCACATAACCGTCCCCGGGCCCGCCATGGTCTACCCCTCCCGCAGGGCCGCTTCGCGCTCCACCAGGGTCGGGTGGGAATAATACACGGCACTGTAAAGCGGGTGCGGCGTCAGGTTGCTGAGGTTCTTCTCCGAAAGCTTGCGCAAGGCCGCAACCAGGGGGGCCGCGCTCTCGACGGCGTCCCGGGCAAAGGCGTCCGCTTCGTATTCGTGCTTTCGCGACATGACGTTGAACAGGGGCGACAGCCAGAACGTGACCAATCCGCTCAACAGGGCGAACAGGAGAAGCGCCGGCGCCAGCCCGGCGGTTTCCGGATCGAAACCGAAACCCGCGTAAAACCACGCGCTTTCGGCCAGCCACGCAATGACACCGAAGGCGATAAAAACCATGAGGGCGGACAGGCCCAGCATGCGCGGTATGTGTCCCTTCTTGTAATGACCGATCTCGTGGGCGAGCACCGCCTCGAGTTCCGGTTGCGCCAGCTGCTCCATCAGGGTGTCGAAGAGCACGATGCGACGAAACCGGCCGAAACCGGTAAAAAAGGCGTTGGAATGCGTCGAGCGCCGGCTCCCGTCCATTACCTGGATCGTTTTGGCCCGGAACCCGGTCCGGTCCGCCAGGCCCATGAGCCGCTCCTTCAGCTCGCCGTCGGGAAGCGGGGAAAATTTGTTGAAGAGGGGCATGATGAGCATCGGGTAGAGAACCATCATCAGGAGCTGGAAGGTGAAAAAGACGGCGAATCCCCAGATCCACCAGGTGGTTCCGACCCAGTCCACCAGCGCCAGCAGCAGGCAAATCAGGGGATAACCGATGGCGAAGCCGATGAGGAGTCCTTTTATCCGGTCGGTGATCCAGAGTCTCAGGGTGGTTTTATTAAAACCGAACCGTTCCTCGAGGCGAAACTGGCTCCACCATTCCAGGGGCAGGCCGGGCAGGCTCAGGAGGACCGGGACACTGACGAAGAAAAGCCCCTCCATCCACACCGACCGATCCGCGCCGTCTCCGAAAAAACCGTAATACCAGGGCAGCACGCCGCTGAGGATCACCGCCGCCAGGACCGCCGCCCCCCAGAGCGTCTCCACCGCGCTGAAGCGGTTTTTGGCCAGGGTGTAGTCGACTGAACGCCGGTAGGTATCTTCGGGCATGACTTCGCGGACGGCCTCCGGCGGCGAGTCCGCATGGCGCAGGACCTGGCGCCGGTTGAGCCGGTCGAGCCAGAGCTCGGCCCCGGTCTTGAGCCCCAGGAGAAAGAGGAAGACGGCAATGACCTCAATAAGCATAAGCCGGCCACCATGAAGGCGTGAGCGACGGGCCGCAAACCGAAACTGATCCGGGTCGAGCGGGCCGTTTCCTCAATCAGTGCGAGTGCCCGTGTCCGTGCCCGTGTCCGTCGTGATCGTGCGCTTCCGGACCGTAGCTCCAGCGCTTGCCTTCCCAGACCACTTCTCCCCCGCGATGAATTTCCAGTTCCAGGTGAAAATCTCCCGCCGGAGGAAAGGAAAATTCGGAGGGACCGTAGAATCGTCGAACGCTGGAAAACGGCGCCGGGCGCGGGTCCAGGGGGTCGAAATCGAGCAGATCCTCGCCTGTGGCCAGGATGGTCCCGTCCTCGTTCCATTCCAGGAAATGAGGTTCAGTCATGTGTCCCACGCGGAAGCCGATCCGGTAATCGGCGGGGTTCCATTCCGGGTCGTCCGCGGCGGGGCGCAGGAACACCATCAACCGGTTCTCCGGCTCCAACCGCGCCAGTTCCATGCCCACCCGCCGGTTCTCCAGGGTGATGGTGTAAAGGTCGCCCCCGTGCGGCCCCTCCGGCGTGCGGTGGCGCTGAAACTCGCGGTACCACGGCTCCATGAACGCGCTGAAAACAAGGAGCAGAAAAAGCACCACGCCGATTCCGGCCAGGATAAACTTCTTCCGTCCGCCGCCCTCTCTGATCACATTGGGTTCGTCGATGTACGCCATGAATCCGTCCTGGATAGGTTTGAAGCCGATAATGTTTTCAAGGAATGGGTTGAAATGCCCGCACTCCCTGCCATGATGCCAATGTGGCCAAGGCAGAGGAAAAAAACAATCGCGATTTAAGCTTTGAACAAGCTTTGGAAAAGCTCGAGTCTATCGTGGACGGCATGGAACAGGGTGACGTACCCCTGGCCGACCTGATAAACCGGTACGAGGAGGGAAACCAGCTCCTCAAATTGTGCGAAAAACGCCTGCGGGACGCCGAGCTCAAGATCGAGCTGCTCAAGAAGGAATCCGGCGGCGATGCGAAATATAGCAATTTCGATCCGGACCGGGACGCATGATGCCGTCGTTTTCATCCACTTATTCAATTTCGCCGACCGACCATGCCCAGCCAGCCTTCGCCACCCGATGAGAATCTCCTCTCCGGTATCGCCGGGCCCGATGACCTCAAGAAGCTCCCGTTCGAGCACCTTCCCCGGCTCGCACAGGAGATCCGCGACCGGATCCTGGCCGTGACCTCGGTCAACGGCGGCCACGTCGGCCCGAATCTCGGAGTCGTCGAGCTCACCCTCGCCCTGCACCGGACCTTTTCCAGCCCGAAGGACAAATTTGTCTTCGATGTTTCCCACCAGGGCTACATCCACAAACTGCTCACCGGCCGGCAGGACACCCGCTTCGACCGGATTCGCAAGGCGGACGGCTACAGCGGCTTCCTCACCCGCGAGGAAAGCCCGCACGACATCTGGGGCGCCGGGCACGCCGGCACCGCCCTCTCCGCCGCCCTCGGCCTCGCCACCGCCCGCGACCGGATCGGGGGCGGGGAACACGTGGTCGCGGTGATCGGTGACGCCACCCTGACCTGCGGCATCGCCATGGAGGCGCTGAACAACATCGCCGCCAACACCAACCGGCTTGTTGTCGTCCTGAACGACAACGAGTGGTCGATCGACAAGAACGTCGGAGCCATGGCGAATTACCTCAATGAGCTCATCACAAACCCGATCTACAACCGGGTCCACCACGACCTCGAATCGTTCCTCAAACACCTGCCCGGCGGAGAATCCCTGCGCCGGATGGGGTCCCGCACGAAACAGAGCGCCAAGAACTTCTTCGTCCCCTCGTGTATTTTCGAAAAATACGGCCTCCGCTACCTCGGGCCCTTCGACGGTCACGACCTGGAGCTGCTGCACCGCAACCTTCATTTCGCCAAAAAGTCCGACCAGCCCATCGTGGTCCACGTTATCACCAAAAAGGGCAAGGGTTACGACGCGGCCCTGGGCCATCCCGAGCGTTTTCACGGCACCAGCGCTTTCGACATCTCGACCGGAAAGGGAAAACCCGGCAGGAAGAACGCTCCGCCCAACTACCAGGATGCCTTCGGCGCCGCCATGGTGCGCATGGCGGCGGAAAACCCGAAACTGGCCGGCATCACCGCCGCCATGCCCGGGGGAACCGGCCTTGGAATGCTGCGCGACAATTTTCCCGACCAGTACTTCGATGTCGGCATAGCCGAGGAACACGCCGTCCTCTTTGCCGGCGGCCTCGCCGCCCGCGGGATGCAGCCGGTCTGCGCCATCTACTCGACGTTTCTCCAGCGCGCCTACGACCCCATTGTCCACGACATCTGCCTCCAGAACATGCCCGTCACCTTTGTCATGGACCGGGCTGGATTGTCCCCCAACGACGGCGCCACGCACCACGGCTTGTTCGATATCGCGTACCTGCGGTGCGTCCCGAACACAACGGTCATGCAGCCGAAGGACGAGGACGAAATGGTCGACATGCTCCACACCGCCGTGCACGCGGGCTCACCGCAATTCATTCGCATTCCCCGGGGCGCCGCGTTGGGGGTCCGGGTCAAGGACGACCCGGAACAACTCGAGATCGGCCGGGCCGAGGTGCTGCGGGACGGCCATCAGGTGGTGATATGGGCGCTCGGACCGATGGTGGCCGACGCCATGGCCGCGGCCGAGCGACTGGAGGCGGATTCGAATCTCTCGGTCGGCGTGGTCAACGCCCGTTTCGCCAAACCCCTGGACCGCGCGCTCCTGCGCGAACAGGCGACGAAGGCCTCGTTGATCGTGACTATGGAAGACCACGTGCGTATGGGCGGATTCGGCAGCGCCGTCCTGGAAGAACTGGCGGACGCCGGCGCCGGTATCCCGGTCGAACGCATCGGCTGGCCGGACCGTTTCATCAATCACGGATCCGGCGTGGAGGACTTGCGCGCCGCCAACGGCCTGTCTCCCGACGCCATTTTCCGGTCCATCCTGGCACGGTGGGAATCCCTTTCCCGAGTCACCCGCCCATCCGAACTGACCGTGCGGTAATCGCGCCCCGCCGAAAGCCGCCGGCGTTTTGTCTCCCCCCTCCCCTCCCAACAACACCATGACTCGATCCTGCCGGCCAAAGGTTTTTTCCGCCGCCCTCGCCCTGTTCGCCTGGGCCCTTTTCCCGCCCCCGCCGGTGCTCCAGGCCGGCGACGAAAGCGTCACCCTCATGAAGACAGCCCTGGCCCTCGTCGATCCCGCCTACCCCGGCATGCCAACGGCAACCGGCCGGGAGGACCGGCCCGGGGCGGCCATGGAAGCGCTGCTGCAGTATTACCGGGAACGGCCGATGGGGTACCATTTCGACCCGGAATCGCCGTTGCGGGACCTGGAGAACATCGAAAACGAGACCCACGACACCACCACCCTGGACGCCGCTGTCGCCCGCCGGTTCACCTTCGAACAGGAAACGGTGGCGTTTACCGACGGCATCGACTGGAGAAAGACGATTTACGATCGCGAGTGGGCCTACATGTTTCACCGCCACACACACTTTCGCACTCTGGTGGAAGGTTTTCGGCGCTACGGCGACGAACGGTACATGGAGGCGTTCGTCTACCAGTTGCGGGAATGGGACCGCCAGGTCGAAGCGGACCACCCGAGGACCCTGGAGACCGGACTGCGACTGCAGCACTGGATCCGGCTGTTCCCCGTGGCGGTGCACTCGGAACAGTTCACCCCCGAGGTTCTGGCGCTTTTCCTCGTCAACCTCCACGGCATGGCCGACGCGCTCAATTCGCGGGGAATCGACGGGTATCGGCGCGGCAATTGGGGCGCCATGGAGGCGCAGGGGACCCTGCAGGCCGGAACCTATTTTCCCGAACTGCGGGAGGCCGCGGCCTGGCGGGACGACGCGCGGACGGTTTTGTTTCGCCATTTCGAAGCCGCCACCTACCCCGACGGCGTCTATCGCGGGCGCAGCCCCCATTACCACAACGTCATCCTCAGGGAATTTCACACCTTCGAACGGATTCTCCGGCTTGACGAAACCCCCATCCCCGCGGACTTCCAGGCCCACGGGAACCGGATGCTCGATTTTGCCGCCGCCTACACCCGACCCGACCACTCGATTCCCCAGTTCGGCGATTCGGACAACGACCCCATGGGGGAACGGCTCGCCACCTGGGGAGAAGACCTGAACCGGCCGGACCTGCTCTTCCTCGCCACCCACGGGGAACGGGGAACACCGCCGGCCTGGCGGGACCGGGTTTTCCGGGAGGGCGGATTCGGCCTGCTGCGCAGCCCGTGGGAGGACGGCACCGATGCCCGCTGGCTGATGTTCGATTTCGGTCCCCGCGGGCGCGGGGGATTCCGCAGTCTCAGCGTCGATCTCGCCGCTTACGGACGCCCCCTCGCGGTCATGCCCGGGCGCTACCGCTACCACGATGAAGAGGGATTCCGCGCGTTGTTCGTCAGCACCCCCTTTCAAAACACCGTTTCCATCGACGGCCAAAACCAGGTCGCCAACCCGGACACGGACCTTTCCCGGGAAAAACTCGATGGCGCCCTCAAGGTCCTCCATGCGTGGCACGACGGGTACCGTTCTATTGCCGGGGAGGACGAAGGCCCGGTGATCCACGAACGCCAGGTGGCCATGATTCGGGACACATTCTGGATTGTGGCCGACTACGTGCGCGGGACCGGCGACCGGAAAATGGAGTTCGCCCAAAACTGGCACTTCATGCCGGGCGACCTGGTCGCGATCGACGGCGCCCCGGGATACCGGACGGGTTATTCCGGGCCCAACCTGGCCCTGATCCCGCTCGCGGGCGCCGGCGAGCCCCGGGTAAAGGACGGCTGGTACTCTCCGCGTTACGGGGTCAAACACCCGGCACCCTGGCTGGCCTTCACCGAAAAAACGGCCGGCCCCTGGTTTCACGCCACCCTGCTGGCCCCGTTCCGCGGGGTCGATATGCCGCCGGTGGCGGTGGAGGCGGCGAGGCAGGGGAATTCCCTCTCCGTAAGCGTGCGATGGGAAGACGGCTACACCGACCACGTGCACCTGGGTTTTGGCCCGGAGAAAGGGTCCGGAAAAACGCGGTGGACCGGCACCGGCCCGGACGGTGTTTCCGCTTCGGAAACGCTCGATTGATCCGGATTCTCAAGCGGTGTCCGACCGCGCCGCGCCCCTCTCCGCCAAACGGCCGATCACCAGGCCTCCCGCCAGCAATTGCGCCGCGTGGTAGAGCATCAGGGGGAGCAGGATCAGTACGATTTCGGGCCGCTCCTGAAACAGGATCTGACCGAGGGGAATGCCCATGGCGAGGGATTTCTGCGGGGCGCAGAAATAGGCGGCCACCCGGTCCTCCCGGGAAAACCCGAGCAGCCGGCCCGCCATCCAGGCCAGGCCGTGCATGGCGGTGAGCGAGACCAGGACCAGCACGCAGGCTTCCCCGACGGCCCGGGAATGTCCGTTTTCCCAGAAGCCCGAAGCGACCGAACCGGCGAACGCCGCGTAGAGGATAAAGAGAATGATTCCGTTGGTGACCCGTCGCAGCCCCCCCGCCAAACGGTTCGCAACCTCCCTCACCAGCGGCCGGACCCCTTGTCCGATCGCCAGCGGCGCCAGGACCAGCAGCCCGATATCGGCGATCAACGACAAGTCGCCCGTCGCCGCGGCCGGCAAACCGGAAATCCGGAAAACCCAGAGCGGGACAATAAACACCGCGAGCACATTGGAGACGGTCGCGTTGAACAAGGCGCCCGACACGTTGCCGCGGGCGCTCGCCGTGAGGGCGACGCAGGTGGAAATGGTGGTGGGCAGCATGGCCAGGAAAAGGAATCCCAGGCGCACGTCCGGGTCCAGCCACCCCAGGCGGGTTCCGGCTACATAGTCCACCCCCAGGGCCAACGCCGGGAAAACGACAAACAGAAACCCGTGCACCACGGCGTGCAGGCGCCATTGCAGCAATCCGCGCCACAGGGCGTCCGTCGGCAGAATCAATCCCTGGATGAGGAAAATCAGAAACACACCCACGCCGGTTGTGATCCCGGTCCGCAACCAACCCTCGGGCGCGCCGGGTCCGGGAAACAGGGCCGCCAGGACGAGCACCAGCACGACGCCGGCGAGAAAGGCATACCGGGCGCTGATTTTCCGGATCGAAGTGAACCGCGGCGAATCGTTCACGGCCCGACGTTCAGGGCGAGGCGTTGCTCCGGCTTCAGGTACCGGCGGGCGAATTCGCCCAGGGTGTCGAGCGTGACCGCATCGATCCGGGCATCCTGCTCCAGCCAATCGTTCACCGGTAGGCGGTAGGCCGCATTGAGCCCGGCCAGCATGGCGCGGGCGTCGTTGCTCTGCAGGCGCATGCGCTTGCGCGCTTTCAGGCGCACGCGGCAACGGTCGAGCTCATCCGGCGTCACGCCGCCGTTGCGAACCCGTTCGAGTTCCCCGTCCATTTCGCGAACCACCTCCGCCGCCTTCCCCGGCGCGGTTCCGGCGTAGAGGTAAAACATGCCCTCCCCGATTCCCGAAACCCGCCCGGATCCGACGTAATAGGCCAACCCGAGCGTCTCGCGCACGCGCTCGAAAAGCCGGCTCGACATGCCGCTGAACAGTTCGTCCAACACCTCTCCGGCAACGTAATCCGGGTGGGTCACGCCGCAGTCCGGGAACCCCTGGAGGACGACGGTCTGCTGACGGGAGAGCGTTTCGGTGAACTCGCCCGGCGCGGAAGGCCCGGCGAATTCGGGCCGGGAGCGATCGAAGGGCGCGCCCGGCAGGGACTCCAACCAGGCGCCCAGTTTGTCGACGATCCCCGATCCATCGATGTCGCCCGCCACCGACAAAACCACGTTTTCCGGCACCACCAACTTGCGGTAGTGGGCCGCCAAATCGTCGATGGCGATACCGGGGACCGTCTCGATTGTCCCCATTTCCTCGATTCCGAGAGGATGCCGGCCGAAGAAACGGGCCCGCAGACGCTGCATGCCGAAATACAGGATTTCATCCAGCTCTTCCCGGAGCGCGGCGAGTTGGGCCTCCTTTTCCAGGCGGAAGGTGTCCTCCTGGAAAACGGGATGGCACACGGCTTGATCGAGGAGATCGAGGCCGAGCTCGAAATCGTCGCGAAGCGTTTCGAGGGACAGTCCGAAGGTGTTGTTGCCGCAGAATTCGGAAAAGGTGCCGCCGGCGGATTCGATTTCCTCCGACACCTCCGCCGCCGAACGGCCGGCGGTGTCCCGGGTCAGCAGGGTCGCCAGGAGGGAGGTCAATCCCCTCTTGGCCACCGGCTCGTAATTCCCGCCCCCCAGGCAGATCAGGCGGAGGTGAACATTCGGAAGCTTCGGGTTGGCGTTGAACAGGAGACGCGCGCCGTTGCCGAGCGTCCGTTCCTCAAAGTGGACGGGAACCGCACGGGCGGCTCCGCCCTTGCGCGCGGCGGGCCGGGCGGACTCGGGATTCAGGGAAACGGCCGTCAACCGTTCCGGGAGCAGGTACTTGCGTCCCAATTCGACCAGGTCGTCCGGCCGAACCCGCGCCAGTCTCCCGAGGTAGGCGCGGGAGAACCCCAAATCCCCCGCCACCACTTCGGAAACGCCGAGCCGCGAGGCCTGGCCGCCCACGGTTTTGCGGATGTTTATCTCGGCGACGAGGGCCTGGCGCACCGCCTTTTTCACCGGCCCCTCGGAGAATCCCTCCTTAAGGGGGGTTTCGATGGTTTCCATCACCGCCTCGGCCGCGGCCTCCCGCTTCTCCGCATCCGCGGTGAAGGAGATGCCCAGCAGGCCGCCCCCGCCCGGTTTCCACGTCATGGCGTCGATATCGTGAACCAGGTGCCCGCCATCCCGGAGGCGTTTCCAGAGCACCGAACTCTTTCCATTCCCCAGCGCCGCGGCCAGGATGTCCAGGCCGGGTGCATCGTCGTGAAAGAGCCCGGGAATCTTGAAAGCGAGGCTGCAGCGCGAGAGATTGACGTCACGGTAGAGGTGGGCGTCCCGGCGGGCCAACTGCTCCGGTTCGAACGGATTGAGAACCGGCGACAGTTTCCGCCGGCGAAAACCGCCGAAATGTTCCTGAATCCGGTCGCGGGCGGTGTCCGGGTCGATATCCCCCGCCACCACCAGGACGGTGTTGTTCGGCAGGTACCGCGTCCGGTAGTAGGCGTCCAGATCCTCCCGGGTCACCGATTCGAAGACCTCGCGGTAACCGATCACCGGATAGCGGTAGGGATGCTCGCGAAAAGCGGTGGAAAAAAGCGTCTGGGTCAGCGTCCGGTCGGGGTCGTCCAGCCCCATGTCGATTTCCCTCAGGATCACGTCGCGTTCCCGCTCCGCCTCGTCGGCCGGCAGGGTGGCGCCGAACACGGCGTCGGCCAGGACATCGAGGGCGACCTGGAAATGCTCGCTCGGGATGTCGATGTAATAAACCGTCCGATCAAAGGTGGTGTACGCATTCATGTTCCCGCCGTGTTTCTGCACGTCGGCGGAAATCTCCGGGCCCTTGCGTTTCCGCGTCCCCTTGAACAGCATGTGTTCCAGGTAGTGCGACAGGCCGGAGCCGAGGCATTCGTTCTCGTGGATGCTTCCCGTCTTGACCCAGGCCTGAACCGAAACCACGGCGGCCGCGGTGTCCGGTTTGACCACGGCGACAAGACCGTTGTCGAGCGTCGTGCGGTCGATTTCTTCGGCAAACAACGGCTGGAGGAGGCGTTCCGTTTCGGCGTCGCCCATGTAGGTTCGGATCATGCGGTCTTCCCGGAAAATCAATTGGTTTCGTACTCGGATTCCTTGTTCTCACGCGACCGGCGCGATTGCAAGGCCCGCTGCTTCTTTTCCGGTAGAAAAGGATGGAGAAAGGCCTCCTCGAAATCGTAAACACCGTCGAAATCCTCCCGCCGATCCTGTTCCGTCTTGCCCAGGACCCCGTAATCGACGAGCTGGAAAACAATTTCGCCGAAATCACCGCATTCCCGGATATTCCAGTTGCGCAGCACGGTCAGGGCCAGGGGACCGTATTGTTCCAGCGCGTAATCGCGGATCCCTTTCAGCAGCTCCGGCCCGGAAACGTGGCGGGGAGCCTCCCCGCTCGCGGCGCCGCGAGCCTTCAGGGTGTGATCCAGCGCCTGGCGCACGAAGTAATACGCATTGCGCTCGAATCGGGCATCCTCCTGCCGGATCAGGTCGAGGACTTCGGAAAAATTGCTGGACTGCATTTGCAAGAAGTTAACACGAAACAGGTTGCCCGTAAAGCAAAGAGCTTTGGGACCGCACGGGGGTCACGGTTACTACAATTGGTTTGCATCGCTCGGAATACCGGGGTATCCAATCTGAAACGAGTTGTGAATCTTAAAGAATGAGAGCACTCATGCCGGAACCGGACTCCGAGACGGAAAACGAACGCCTGTTGGAGGAAGCGATCGCCATGCTCAAGCAATCGGGCCATCGCGTCACCCAACCGCGGATCGCGATCCTGAAGACGCTCATACACGAAAAGGGACCGGTGAAGATCGAGGACATCCACCACCGGGTCCGCGAGCACAATTGCGATCTAGCGACGGTCTACCGCTGTATCGCCGCCTTCGAGAAAATCGGCATCGTTCGCCGCTGTTTCTTCCCGGACGGGTCGAGCCTGTTCGAATTTATCGTGGGGGGAGACCATCACCACCACATCATCTGCACCGCCTGCCAAAAGGTGGAAACCCTCGATGTCTGCGTGGTGGAGGGCCTGGAACGGCTCGTCCACAACCGCGGCTACCGGAATGTTTCCCACATGCTCGAATT
>PXDC01000165.1 GCA_003565135.1 Verrucomicrobiota bacterium | reverse complement strand
CGGCTCGAAGCGGTTTTTCAATTGCCGGTTGTCGTGTTGCTGGGCGACCAGGACACCGATGAGGAACACCGGCAGTTGCGAACCACCACAAATGCCATGGATCAGGGACCCCACCGGTTCGCCCGCGGCCATGCCTTTTTTGACGTGGCTGCGGAAAAGGCGGAAGCGTTGGGCGTGCCTTTTGCCTGGTCTCTCGAAACCGTGGAAGGGGTGGCTCACAGCAATCGAGGAATGGCGAAGCCCGCGGCCCGTGTGATGCGCGAAGCGTCGGAGTCGTTTGCTGAAGGAGGGAAGTGAGCGGGGATTTTATTTCGAATCGCAGGAACCGTATTCGCCGGCGGGCGAACGACGTTTGCATGGCACCGGGGCCGCTTTTTATTGCCAGGGTTCCCGGTTGGATTCTGCGTTTCGTCACCCTGTCGTTTTTTGCCATACCGCTTTGCTTCGGGACACCGTTGCACGAATGGACGTTTGATGATCCGGCGGGAACCAGTCTGCGGCATACCGATAACAACCGACACTTTTTAGGTTTCTGGTCACAGGGTTTGGCGGATTCGCAGGCGACCGGGGAAGGCACGTTTCGCATCCAACGAAACGGAGGCGGCCAGAACTCCAGGTTTGATGTGGGGGATACCGGCGGGGCCGGGTATGTGTATCTTGTTGCGACGATCGCGGGGTGGGATTTCTCCGGGAATCCCGGGCCGCTTCCGCTGATTCGATTTTCGTTCATGAACGGCCTGGCGGCGGACACGCCGAGCCAGGTCACAGCGGAGATGTTTCTCTCCGTCACAACATCGGAAAACGTGTCGCTCCAGACGCGTGCCCTGGGCACCGGAGGGTCGAGCAGCAGCGCAGCCACGCTGTTTTCAGCCGAACAGGCCGAGCCGGTCACGCTGGTCCTGGCCTACAGTGAATCGTTGCGCAGTTACGAGGTGCACTACCGGGTGGGTTTGGGGCCGTGGGTTCATTTTTATTCCGGTTCCACCAGCGACGATCGGGTCGGACCCTCGGTTCGCATGCTCGTAAGCGGCAACTTCGCGGGCGCGGGGGACAATTTCCTCGACCTCGACAGCGTGCGGGTCACCACCGTATCCCCGCTCTACCCGCCGCCGTCCATCATGGGGTTGAATTCCGTTCGGCAGGAAGACGGGACCACGTGGATGCTCGAAGGGCAGGAGTTGGCGATCGGACGAGCGCCCGGTCAAACGGGGGAACTGCACATTACGGGCGGTGGCCGCGTCGACGATTTCTACCGGCTGCGCCTTGCCGCCGGTAGCAATACCACGGGCATCCTGTCGCTTTCCGGCTCCGGGGCCGGCGGGCCTTCGGCCTTGGTGGGCCGGGACGGTGCCGCCTTCGTCATGGGCGATCGAGGTCATGGCGCGATCTCGATCGGCCATGGCGGCCGGATGGTTTCGGGGTACACGGTGATCGGCAATGCCACCGGTTCCGTGGGACACGTCACCGTTCAGGGTGGCGATGCCCTCTGGGAAATCGGTAATGCCGATATCGTCGCTGGCCGGGAAACCGGTTCGGAAGGGGTGATCGAGATCCTCGACAACGCGCTGGTGACCGGTGGCAGAAACCTCCACATCGGATCCTGTGGCGAGGCAACGCTGACGGTGACCGGGGGCGGTGGGCTCGTTGCGGGGCGCTCGCTCTACGTCGGTTCCGGCGGGACGGGCACCGGGGAATTGACCGTCGCCGGGACGGGATCGGTCGTGGAAATCGGAGAAAACCTCCGCATCGCGGCCGACACCCTCCTGGCTCCGCCGGGAGGGACCGGGATCGTTCTTGTTCAGGACGGGGGCACCCTGCACGTTGGCGGAAGGATTGCGGTTCGAGATGGCGGCTCGCTGGTGGTCGGTGCGGACGGCAGGCTATTCGCGGAAGGCGGTCTCGACCTGGGCCGGCCCGGCGACGGCGGAAGCTTTGAACTGAACGGCGGAAGCCTGACGACCGGCGGTCCTGTCGACGTCTCGGGTGCAAACGGATTCGACTGGCTCGAGGGAACCATCGAGGCGGGGGACCTGGTCTTCGGATTGACCCGGATTACTGAGGGCAACACGCTCCTTTTGACCGGACCGGACGCTTTTGTCACGAACGGGTCCGGTCCGGCCCTGCAAATTGGAGATGGGGCGTCGGTTGCGGGTGAGGGAAGAATCATGCAGGCGGTCGACCTCGGTACGGACGGTTCCGGGAGCGTCCGCGGACTCGACGGGAACCGACTGAGCATCATCGGGGGCGTGACCGGAACGGGACTCCTCGAACAGGTGCGTGTGAATGGAACGATCGAGCCGTCCGGAGCGGGCGACGGCATTACCCTCCGCGACGTCACCTTCGCCGGAAACGCCGAACTCTTTATTGATATCTCCGGTCCGTCCTCGTTTCCCCGCATAATTTTCGACGACGCAACCGATTTCCGTCATGCCCGGCTTCACGTCCGGTTCAGCGACTTCCAGCCTTCCGGGAGCGAACAATTCGAGATACTCGAAAACCGCGACGGTCCATGGTCCCCCCTGATTTTCGAGGGCACCCGTTTCCCGGAGGGATGGGCGTTGGAGCAGGGGACCCTCGTTTTCACCGGCGCGGCGCCGGTGGACACCTACGAACAATGGGTCGAGGCACACGGCCTTACGGGTGGTGATGCCGAACCGTCGGCGGACCCGGACCAAGACGGGATAGACAATCGTACGGAGTTTTTCTTTGGCGGGAATCCCCGTTTGGCTTCCGCTTCGCTCCTGAACGCCGAACGGGATGGCAATGGCACGGTCGTGAGGTGGCGCCAGCGCAAAGCCGGAGATTCCATTTACCGGCTCAAACACAGTGGAGACCTGGAAACATGGACGCCGGCGCCCGGCTTGACCGTTCGTCCGTCCCCAACCCCCGATAGGCCCGCACCTTCCGGCTACCAATGGGTTGAGGTATCGCTTCCCGAAAACACCCCCCGGGCCTTTTACCGGGTTCACGGGACGGAGGCGCCGGCGCCGTACGTCTATCCGGGAGCGGCCTGGGAGACGATCGACGATCCCGAGGCGGAAGGCGTTCCCGAGGCGACGATCGCCCAATGCCTCGACATGTTGGGAAACATGGACACCACCGGCTTCATGGCGGTCATGGGTGGACGGGTTCTCTTCGATTACGGCGACCTCGAGTTTGTCAGTT
>PXDC01000182.1 GCA_003565135.1 Verrucomicrobiota bacterium | reverse complement strand
TTTACCGGCCTTATACTGGTTAAGGCAGCAGCCGGGTGCATTTCTCCTGAACAAGTTGAGATCCCTGATAATATGAATATTGTAATATTCTATACTGACGATCTGGGTTATGGTGATCTGGGATGCTATGGACATCCGATTATTAAAACCCCTAATATTGACAGATTTGCTTCAGAAGGGGTCCTCCTTACAGATAATCACTCAGCCGGGACAGTTTGTTCTCCCTCAAGGGCAGCATTGCTGACTGGCAGGAACCCATACAGGAGCGGATTTTTTTATATACAAAGCAGGAACACCTTTCTGGCGCAGGAAGAAATAACCATTCCCGAGCTTCTTAAAACCAAAGGCTATGAGACCTGCTTCCTGGGAAAATGGCATCTTTCTGAGCTGAATAAGAATATAAGAGTAGAGCCCGGTCCGGGAGAACAGGGTTTTGATTATTGGATGGGTACTACTCATAATGCTTTCGACGGTCCGGAAAACACAGACAGATTCATAAAGAATGATGTACCTTTAGGGGAGGTAGAGGGCTGGTATGTCGATGTAATTGTAGAAGAAGCTGGTACCTGGTTGAAGGAAATAAGAGATAGTTCAAAGCCATTTTTTCTTCTTGTGTCAACTCATGAACCACACACGCCTGTTTTACCTCCGGCAGAATACAGCGAAATGTATAATACTGCAGAGGTGGATTCACTGGAAAAAACTATTCTTTATGGTGGTGTGCGGAGACCGGATAGAGACATTTCAGACAACAAGAAAGAATATTACGGCACAATCACCCAGCTTGATGATGCCTTTGGAAGATTGCTGGAAATCATTGACGAACTCGGTGTTACTGACAATACATTAATATATTTTACAAGCGATAACGGACCCGAGACTCCGGTTACCTTTGAAGAGTCACTTGGAAGGTGGGAAGATCCTATCAGGGATAATTGTTTCGGGACTCCGGGTGAATTCCGGGGAATGAAAAGATATCCCTACGAAGGGGGGCACCGTGTTCCCGGAATTGTGAGGCTTCCCGGTGTCATTCCTGCAGGTTCAGAAAGTGGTAAATTCTTCAATCAAACTGATTTGCTTCCTACTCTTGCAACGCTGCTTGATATCAAACTGCCAGAAGATCTGAATATTGACGGACAGGCAAATTTCGATGCCTTTCTAAACAGGAAAACGGAGCGGAACACCCCTGATATCTGGTTTTATCCTCACCATGGCAATACGCATTTAAGGATGCCTCAGATGTCAATGAGATCCGGTCAGTATACACTTATAGGGCGATTACCTGAAAAACCTGATACACTGGACCTCAATGACTGGTTTTTCAATAATGTGCCGGAAAGGTTTGAATTATATGATATTATTAATGATCCGGAACAAGAATATGACATTGCCGGAAGCAAACCGGAAATTGTATCATCACTTTCTCCTGTTATGGAACAATTATTTATTGAAATGAGGGATGAAGGAATGAATAACTAATTGTCATATGGCTCTTAAATTAGCAAATGGGGCTTTTCATTTTTGTTTATTTTTATTAAAGGGCTTTAATTAATCCATAGGAAAAGCATCATTAAGATTATCATTATGAAAAATATATCAGTATTAAAATCTGCAACAACAGGACCGGTAGCCTTAAAAATGGTGGCATTGATATCGCTTCCGCTGGCTTCCTGTTCTTTCGGAGAATCAAACCAGGAACAGCGTCCTAATGTCATCATTATAATGACAGATGATCAGGGATACGGCGATCTTGCATGTCATGGAAATCCATATTTGAAGACCCCCAACATGGATATGCTTTATCAGGAAAGTGTGCGATTAACCAATTATCATGTGGACCCTCTCTGTTCCCCTACCAGAGCCGCCCTGCTAACAGGTGCTTATTCATCTCGAGGGGGAGTATGGCATACGGGCTTCGGCAGAGGCCTTTTATTTGAAAATATGACCACCATTGCGGAGCTGTTTAAAGATAATGGCTATGAAACTGCAATTTTTGGCAAATGGCATCTTGGTGATACTTACCCATTTAGGGCAATGGACCGAGGCTTTAAGGAGTCTGTTGTTCATGGGGCTGGACTTATTGGGCACGGTTCTGATTACTGGGGAAATGATTATTACGATGATACTTATTTGCATAATGGCACATATAAGCAATATGATGGTTATTGCAATACTGTATGGTTTGATGAGGCTACAAGCTATATAAGGAAAAACAAGGACAAACCGTTTTTCATCTATCTGCCTACAAATCTTCCCCATTTTCCTCTTATCGTTGATGAGGAATATATTGAGCCTTACAGAGACCATGTATCTGAGAGGGTGGCAAGCTATTATGGGATGCTGGCAAAGCTGGATGAAGATTTGGGTTCTCTGCTCAGGGATATTAAAGAGATGGGACTTGAAGAAAATACTATTTTGATATTTAAGGGTGATAATGGATCGGGCCCATGGTTTGGCGGGATTGTTATGGATTTTGAAACGGGTTTCCTTGTGGAAGGTTACACCGCGGGAATGAGAGGGGGGAAAATTTTTGGATATGAGAATGCTCACAGGGTACATTGCTTTTTGCGGTGGCCCGGCGGTGGGATAGAGGGAGGAAGAGATATTGATGCCCTTTCAGCCCATATCGATATTGTTCCTACCCTTATTGATCTGTGCAATCTGGATGTGCCAGCAGATTTTCATTATGACGGACGAAATCTGTCATCTCTTTTAAATGGAGAATTGGAAAACTGGCCTGATGAGAGAACGCATTTTATTCATCTCCAAAGGGTGGAGAATGCAGTAAAGGACAAGGACTATACCGTGCTTACAGATCAATGGAGACTGGTAAAAAGAGAAAAGGATGAACTTTATGAAATAAAAACTGACCCAGGTCAGAGAGAAGATGTTGCTGCTCAGTACCCCGATGTAGTTAAGGAACTTTATAGTCGCTACGAAGCCTGGTGGGAGGATATCTCGGATGCTTTTGATAAATACGCTAAAGTACAAATTGGAACAGAATCTCAAAATCCTGTAAGGTTCTTCGAACACGATTCTTTTCGGCGAAATGGAGAAAGAATCTGGCCTGTTAATGTAGTTCGAAATGGAAAATATAAGGTCAGCTTGAAAAGGTGGCCGGAAGAATCAGGTAAAAGAATTGTTGAAAACAGGGATGGGGACATAGATCAGCCTGTGGA
>PXDC01000089.1 GCA_003565135.1 Verrucomicrobiota bacterium | reverse complement strand
GGGTGAGGATGTCCGGGTGGAGGACGAATTCGACCAAGTCTTTCATTATCCCCCCATGCGGAGGAGTTCCGGAGCCACTTTCATAAGTGAGGCGGAGGATGCGTTTTGGGGCGGTTACTCCGGGTCGTTTCAGGATCCTGATGGCCACATCTGGGAAGTCGTTTGGAATCCGGAGCTCCAGGATCTGTGAGCAAGCTCCGGACGGGGCCGTAACGAGGGGTTTACTCCGTTCCACCCGCGCATCCCCACCTCCATTTTGGCCGAACGGAGGAAGGAGAACGGTTCCGTGAATATTTCGCCCCGCTCATGCTCTCAAAAGCCGGAGACTGTTCAAACAGACCAATACGGTGCTGCCTTCGTGGGCGAGGACGCCGACTGGAAGCGGAACCAGGGCGCCCATGGCCAGCAAAACCATCACCACCACCGTACCCAGCGCGATAACCAGGTTCTGCCGGATGATGGCGCGCGCCTTGCGGCTCAATCGCCAGGCTGTGAACAGGTGTTCCAGCCGGTCGCTCATCAGAACGAAGTCGCATTGTTCCAGGGCGGCGTCGCTGCCGCGCATGCCCATCCCCACGGAGACAAACGCCGCCGCCAGGCTGGGGGCATCATTCACGCCGTCGCCCACCATGGCGATTTTTTTTCGCGCCTCGGTCATGCGCTTCACGTGGTCGACTTTGTCCTCCGGAAGCAGGCCGCCGTACGCCTCGGAAAGTCCCGATTCGCGCGCGTAGGCCGCGGCCGTGTCCGGGTGGTCTCCCGTCAACATGACCGATTCCACGCCGTTTGCCTTAAAGGTGCGCAGGAGGCCGGGTGCCTCCGGACGCAACCGGTCGCGCAGCAACAGCCGTCCCATGTGACGGCCATAAAGGACCCAGACTTCGGATACCCCAGGTTCGGGATTGGGCGCTTTTGCCAGTACCTTTCCGAGGTCGGCCTCCTCGAAAAGGTGCTTCCGACCCAGCAGGCAGGTGATCCCGTCGACCTTGCCTTCGACTCCCATCCCGTGCCAGGCACTGAAGGATTCAACCGGCCGCTGGCGCAGCTTCAAGTCATTCGCGTGACGAACGATCGCGCGGGCCAACGGATGGCGGGAATGCATTTCCAGGGAGTAGGCCGCCGTCAGAATCCCGGTTTCGTTCCCGGCCGGAAAAGACTCCACCGCGACGACCTCGAATTCACCTGTGGTCAGGGTGCCGGTTTTGTCGAAGCAGATGGTGTCGACTTCGGCGAAATTCTCGATCGCCGCGCCGCCGCGAAAAAGGATTCCCCGACGGGCGCCATAGGCGATCGCAGCCAGGATGGCCGAGGGAATCGAAATGACCAGGGCGCAGGGGCTCGCGACCACCAGCAGCGTCATAGCCAGGTAAAATGCGGAGCGATCCTGATCCGTATTTTGAAAGGGCGGGTGGGACAACGCGAGCCACCAGACAAAAAACATCAGGGTAACCGCCCCCAGGACGGCCAGCGTGTAACCGGCTCCGAATTTGTCGGTGAAGCGCTGGGTCGGCGCTTTGAAGGCCTGGGCGTTCTTGATGAGGCGGATGATTTTTTCCAGCGCGCTTTCGGTTGCGGGTTTGGTTACCCGAACCGCCACGGAACCCGTCAGGTTCAACGTCCCTCCGAACACGCCTGCGTCCCGGCTCTTGCGAACCGGAAGGGATTCTCCCGTCAGGGCGGACTCGTCCGCTTCGGTTTCGCCGTCGGCAATGACGCCGTCGACCGGAAAGGCGTCGCCGGGGCGTACCCGGATGGTGTCGCCCGGGGTCAGGCGGTCCACCTCGGTCCAGGATTCCGTCCCGTCCTCCGCGATGCGAAGAGCCTGGCGGGGGGAGAGATGGAACAGGGAACGGATCTCCTTTTGGGTCCGGGCCTCGGCAAAAGCCTCCATCGCACCTGAGGCCGAAAACAGAAAGAGCAGCAGCGCCGCCTCCCCGTAGGCCCCGATCAAACTTGCGCCCACCGCCACCGCCAGCATGAGGAAATGAATGTCCACTTTCCGCTCCCGCAACAACGCGAACGCGTCGATCGCCGCGTCCCAGGCGCCGGCCGCCAGGGCAATCATGTAGAGGAGTACCGAGACGGTGTACGGCACGGCCTCGACGAACGACAATATCCAGGCCGACAAACCCGTCGCCGCGCAAACGCCCGACAGCGTCGCGAGCAGCTTCCATTCCTCGGCGAACCACCCCCGGCGTTCATCCTCCGGCCAGGCGAACTCGCGCCAGCGCCAGAAACGGGGCGCGGTCGGGCAGGTCGGCTTGGCCAGTTCGGCCGAGTCGCCCTCGCTTTTGAGGATGATTCCGGACGGCGCCACCTGGAACGGTGCCGGGCGCTCCTTCTGACGTTTCTCGGCCAAGCGGATCGCCGCCCGCAATTTCTCCGCCAGCAAGGCTTCATCCACTTCCTGAAGCGTGGCCATGGATAGCGAACGCTTGCTGTCGTTGAAACGCACCGCCTCCACCCGCGACTCGTCCCGAAGGAACTCGGTCAAGACCTCGACCCAGAACGGGTTCGGGCCTTTCGGGCCATCCGCCTCCCCTGGTCCCGTAGCTCTCATACCTTTTAAACTGTCACCATGTCCATCAAAGCACAAAAAGATTAAAGGTCCCCGGCCGCAATCGCCTGGTTGCCCCTCCCACACAGATCCTTCCGGGGCGCGGCCGGCCGCCGGTTGGGTCGAAGGGAATGCCGCCTCAGGGATCGATCAGCGCGCGGACCTCCATGTGGTAGTCGATGTAGGTCGTGTAGCGGCCGTGGAGCCAGAGAACGGCGGTGCGGTCGGCGTCGGCGACAACGATGGGACGGAGGTTGTCGCGGGGAGAGTTTTTGGTGACGGGTGTCCACTGCCACTCGCCGGTGCCGGGCTGTCGGTCGCCGCGGAAGATTTCGTAGCGTTGTTCGCCGCCGGTGAGCAGGGGTTCGTTGGTGTCGGGATCGACGTCGGCGGAAATGTATACGACGTCGGGGTCGCGCGGGTGGAGCGCGATGAGCCCGGTGTAGTACTGCTGGGCCGGGTAGAGCCGGGTGCCGGCGTAGGCGATTTCCCGTTCGTGCCAGGTTTCGCCGTCCCACCGGGCGTAGTGGTAGCGGTGGTCGAAGCCGCCGTCATCGGGGTCGTCGTCGCCCCGGACGGGATCTTTGGTGACGGTGAAGCCGATGTAGGGGCGGCCTTGCGCATCGAGCCGGATGTCGCTGGTCCAGGCGGCGTCACCGTCGGCGGCCTCGAATACCCGGGTGAAGGCGGCGGGCTGGTGGACGGCGTCTTCACCGGCGCTGAGCGGGCCGATGCGGGTGCCGTCGGAGGCGTGGAAGGCGCCGTCCCGGATGTAGCCGTGGTAGATGTTGTTATCGCTGAAGCGGGGATGGTCCGGTGTCGCGACGAAGTGAATTGTGTCGCGGCCGTGCGAGGCATAGCGGAGGTAGGGAATGCCGTCCGGGTGGGTGAGGAGTTTGCCGCCGTACGTCCAGGTGTCGCCGTCGTCGCTAGAAACGAGGTAGTGCGGCGGGTAGGGGTAGCCGTTGGCGCGGCCGCGGAAAAAGTTGTAGGTTATGCCCGATTCTTCGAGCCGGTAGATATTGGAGTAGGTGACCCGGACAGGAACCTCGAAAACCTGCTCCGGCTGCCAGTCGTAGGGATTGCCGGGTTCGGTGGAAATCCGGTACCGGACCCTGGGCTCGTTGTTGTGACCGGCGTAGACGCAGAGGTAGCGGCCGTCGGGACGGACGAGCAGGGCGCCGACGTTGTGGTCGTTGGGCCGGAAACGATCGTCGTTGAGGACGACCGTTTCCCGGTCGCCGGTGCCGAAGTCGTAGACGGTGACGGTGTTTGCGCCCCGGCTGGTGACCCCGGTTACGAGCAGCCGGTTGTTGTCGATGACGGCGCGTTCGTCCTGGAACCAGCACCAGCTGCCGTCCTCGCTCAGGACGATGGGATCGGCGGTGTCGGGGGCGGCCCAAGCGGGAACGTCGGGGGCGAGGGCAAGGGTCATGGTCGCGGCGGCGAGCGGCACGGCGCGAAGGAAGGACGGGGGATTGCGTTGGTTCATGGGTGGTCGTTGTTCCGGCGACACGGGGTGTCTCGTGACGGGTGGGCCCTGTCGGATTCGAACCGACGACCAAAGGATTATGAGTCCTCTGCTCTAACCGCTGAGCTAAAGGCCCGGTGAAGACGATTCAGTTAAGGCCAGTGCGATCGACCCGTCAACTGCGCAGATGGGACCGGAGAGCCCTGTTGCCATGGCATGGGGTGGCATCATCCCGCCGCAGGGCGGGAACGAACGGGATCACTTCCGGCGTTTCTTGATCAGCAGCTGGGCGGCGGAGAAACGGACAAGGCTCTCCAGGCGCTCGACCTCGGACGGGTCGAGTGCGGCCTTGGTGGAAAGGGCCTGCTGGGCGCGCTCCATGGCTTTTTCCACGGCGGTCTCATCGATTTCTTCGACGTCGATGGCCGATTCGGCCAGGACCGAGACTTTGTCGCCGGCCACCTCGACGAAACCACCGCCAACGGCAAGAACTTCGGGTTTACCCCGTTTCATCACGCGCAACTCCCCGGCGTCGAGCTGGGTGAGGAGCGGCAGGTGCCCCGGGAGAATCCCGACCTCACCCTCGACCGTGGGCAGGACCACGGACTCGATGGTGTCGGTGTAGACCCGTTTTTCGGGCGTGACGATTTCGAGATTGAGTGACATGGCTTCAGGCCTTGGCTTCGGCCGGCTGGAGGACCTCGTCGATGCCGCCCTTCATGTAGAAGTCGTTCTCGGGCGTGTCATCCAGTTCGCCGTCGAGGATCATTTTGAACCCGCGAAGGGTTTCTTCGAGGGAGACGATTTTTCCGGAAATACCGGTGAAGACCTCGGCGACGTTGAAAGGCTGGGAGAGGAACTTCTGGATCTTTCGGGCGCGGAACACGCTGAGCTTGTCCTCGGGAGAGAGTTCGTCCAATCCGAGGATGGCGATGATGTCCTGCAAATCCTTGTAGCGCTGGAGCACGGTCTGGACGCCGCGGGCGATTTCGTAGTGCTCGTGGCCGACGATCATGGGATCGAGCGCTTTGGACGAGGATGCGAGGGGATCCACCGCCGGGTAGATTCCGAGCTCGGCGATCGAACGCTCCAGCACGATGGTGGAGTCGAGGTGAGCGAAGGTATTCGCCGGGGCCGGGTCGGTGAGGTCGTCCGCCGGCACGTAGACCGCCTGGAAGGAGGTGATGGAACCTTTCTTGGTCGAGGTGATGCGCTCCTGCAGGTTGCCCATTTCCGAGGCGAGGGTCGGCTGGTAACCGACCGCCGAGGGAGAGCGTCCCAGGAGAGCGGATACCTCCATACCGGCCTGGGAGAAGCGGAAAATGTTATCGATGAAGAGAAGCACGTCCTGGTTCTGTTCATCGCGAAAGTACTCGGCCATGGTGAGGCCGCTGAGTCCCACCCGCATGCGGGCGCCGGGGGGTTCGTTCATCTGGCCGTAGACCAGGGCGACCTTGGACTTGGAAAGATCCTTCTGGTCGATGACCCCGGCGTCGGACATTTCGTGGTAGAGGTCGTTGCCCTCGCGGCTGCGCTCCCCCACTCCGGAAAACACCGAAAACCCGCCGTGGGTCTTGGCGATGTTGTTGATGAGTTCCATGATGACAACGGTCTTGCCGACCCCGGCACCACCGAAGGCGCCGACTTTGCCGCCCTTGATGAAGGGACAGATCAGGTCGATGACCTTGATGCCGGTTTCGAGAATGCTCGCCTTGGTGTCCTGTTCGGTCAGCGGGGGCGGCTCCCGGTGGATGGGGAGCAATTTGTCGTACTTGACCTCGCCGCGTTCGTCGACGGGATCGCCGGTGACGTTGAAGATGCGGCCGAGCACGCCCTCGCCGACCGGGACGGAGATCATGGCGCCGGTGTCCTCGACGGGCATGCCCCGTACGAGGCCTTCGGTGGACGACATGGCGATGGCGCGAACCACGCCGTCGCCGAGGTGCTGCTGGACCTCGAGGATGACGTGTTGATCCTGGTCGCCGACTTTAAAATCAACGCGCAGCGCCTGGTAGATGGGGGGAAAATTCTCGGGCGAGAACTTGGCGTCGATAACGGGTCCGATAACTTGGACGATGGTGCCTGTTTTGTTCTTGGTCATGGTACTGCTCTATAAAAGAAGGATGGACTCGGGAGGAATCAGTTGTTGGCCGCGGTGGCGGCGGCGATTTCAAGGATCTCCTGGGTGATGGCCGCCTGGCGCGCCTTGTTGTATTCGAGGGTGAGGTCTTCGAGGAGATTGGTGGCGTTGTCGGAGGCGGTTTTCATGGCCACCATCCGGGCGCTGTGCTCGGAAGCCTTGGCGTCGAGGACGAACTGGTAAATCTGGTGATTGATGTAGAGCGGCAGCAGGTTGGAAAGGACGTCGCGCGCGGTCGGCTCGAAAATCATCTCCCGTTCGTCGCTGCGGAGGGCTTCGACGGCTTCCCGGCCTTCTCTGGCCTGCTTTTCCTTGATTTCGTCGACGACCTGGCGAAGGTTGGCCAGGGGAAGCAGCGGGAAGATGGTGGGTTCCTGGCGGAGGGTGTTGACGAATTTCGGGTAAACGATCTCCAGGGTGTCGATTTCGTGATTGAGAAACTGCTGGGTGAAAAATTCGGAAACCACTTTGACCTCGCGGAACTCGACATTTTCGCTGACCGTGAAGTCGGCCAGCAGGTTGCGGCGGGTACGGCCGAGGAACTGCGTGCCCTTGCGCCCGATGCAGACAAATTTTGCCTCGCGATCGATCTCGGTGGCGACCAGCTTGAAAAGGTTGGCATTGAGGCCGCCGCAAAGGCCCTTGTCGGTGGTGACCAGGAGAATGCCGCGGTTGCGGATCTCGCGCTGTTCGAGGAACGGGTGACGAAGGTTCCCCACCTGCTGCTCGAGGGCGGCCAGCATCTCGGCAAGCAGCATCGAGTACGGGTTCCCGGCCAGGGCGGTGTTCTGGGCCTTCTTCATCTTGGAAGCGGCCACCAGCTCCATCGCCTTGGTGATCTGCTTGGTGTTCTTTACCGACTTGATCCGCCGGCGTATGTCGCGCGTACTGGGCATCCGATCTTGGTGCTTTTAGTGTATCCGTTTCTGTTTGCTGCGGCGGGGGGGGTCAGGATCCAACGAAGCTCCGTTTCCACTCCTCGTAGGCGCTTTTCAGGTCCGCTGCGATGTCGTCGCCGATCTTTCCTTCCTTGAGAATCTTCTCGAGGAGGGCGGTCTTGCGGGCGGAGGCGTAGTCGCGGAAATTGTTGGCGGCCTCGACGATTTTTTTGGCGTCGATTTCGTCGTAGTAGCCGTTTTCGATGCCCCAGAGCGTGGCCACCTGGTGTTCCATGGGGATCGGGTTGTAGAGGCGCTGCTTGAAAATCTCCACCACGCGGGCGCCGCGATCGAGCTGCGCCTTGGTCTTGGCGTCGAGATCGGAACCGAACTGGGCGAAGGCGGCGAGCTCACGGTACTGGGCGAGCTGGAGTTTGATTTTTCCGGCTACCTGTTTGGTGGCTTTGACCTGGGCGGCCGAGCCCACCCGGGATACGGATAGGCCGACGGAAATCGCGGGGCGGATGCCCTGGTTGAAGAGGTCGGTTTCCAGGTAGATCTGCCCGTCGGTAATGGAAATAACGTTGGTCGGGATGTAAGCGGAGACGTCGCCGGCCTGGGTTTCGATGATGGGCAGGGCGGTCAGCGAGCCGCCGCCGTTGTTTTCGTTGACCCGGGCCGAACGTTCCAGCAGCCGGGAGTGGAGGTAAAAGACGTCCCCCGGGTAGGCCTCGCGGCCGGAGGGGCGTTTGAGAACCAGAGAAATCTGGCGGTAGGCGGCGGCGTGTTTGGAGAGATCGTCGTAAACGACCAGCGCGTCCATCCCGTTCTGCATGAACCACTCGCCTACGGCGGCGCCACCGTAGGGGGCGAGGTATTGGTTGGCGGCGTTGTCGGCGGCGGGGGCGGTCACAATCACGGTGTACTCCAGCGCGCCGGTTTCCTGCAGGACGTCGATGGTCCGGGCTATATTCGAGTTTTTCTGGCCGACGGCCACGTAGATGGAATAGACCGGGCGGAAGTCGGGGTCGCCGGATTCGAGGCCCTGCTTGTTGATACGGGCCTGGTTGATAATGGTGTCGATGGCGATGGTGGTCTTGCCGGTTCCGCGGTCGCCGATGATGAGCTCGCGCTGGCCGCGTCCGATCGGGATCATGGCGTCGATCGCCATGATGCCGGTGTGCAGCGGCTGATCGACCGATTTCCGCGCAATGATGCCGGGGGCGATCTTTTCGATCGGGTACCGTTCCGTGGCTTCGATCGGACCCTTGCCGTCGACCGGGTTGCCGATGGCGTCGACCACGCGGCCGAGGAGTTCCTTGCCAACGGGGACCGAGAGGAGCCGCCCGGTGGTGCTGACCTGGTCACCTTCCTTAATGTGGTTGGCGTCGCCGAGGATGACGCAGCCGACCTCGTCCTCTTCCAGGTTGAGGGCGATGCCGGTGACGTTGCCGGGGAATTCGACCATCTCGTTGTACATCACCTCGGAGAGGCCGTCGACGCGGGCGACGCCGTCCGCGACCGAGATAACCGAGCCGGTGTTTTTCTTCACCGCGCGGGTTTCCAGTTGGCTGATACGCTGTTCGATCTGTTCGATGACTGAGCTCATGGGAAATTAAATTGGTGTGAGGATGAAGGGATCAGGCGACGGAACGGGAGAGGGCCTGGAGGTGGAAGGCGACGGAGTTTTCGTAAACGTCGCAGTCGATGCGGATCCGAATGCCGGCGATGAGGTCGGGATTCGGTTGTTTGACCGGGGTGACCGGGCGGCCGTAACGTTCGGAAAAAACGGCCACGATGCGGTCGACGGCGGCGTCTTCCAGGCCGCCGGCGTACTCGATGATGGCGCGGCTGCGGGCGAGTTCCTGTTCGACCCGTTTGCGGTAGGCGCGCAGTATCTTGAGGTGGTGGCGCGGCGGGTTCCGGTCGAGGGTGTTGAGGACGGCTTCGATCCGCCCGGGCTCGAGACGTCCGTTCTCCAGGCTGAGATGGAGCAGTTCGCGGGCGTACCGCTTGATGCGTTCTTTTCCGGTCATGGCAGGATCAGTTCTTGCCGAGATCGTCCGCGGCGGCGCTCAGGAAGCGGCTGCGTTCGTCGTCCGAGAGCTCTTTCCTGAGCACCTGGGCCGAAGTGAGAACGACCAGGCGGGAAATCTCTTCGCGAACCTCGGACAGCATCCGGCGGCGTTCCATCTCGATGGATTCCTCCGCGCGGGAAACCATGGCGGCGGCCTTTTCGTTGGCCTCCTGGGTCTGCTTTTCCAGGTATTCCTTGGCTGCCTGACGGGCTTCCTCGATGGTTTGTTTGGCCTGCCTGGAGGCATCGTCGAGGACCTGCTTCTGGCGTTCCTCCGATTCGGCCAGTTTCTGCTTCATCTCCTCGGCGTAGTCGAGCCCGGCCTTGATTTCGGCCTGACGCTTGTCGAGGGTCGCCAGCACGGGCTTTAGGGCGAACCGGTAAAGTACGTAGAGGACGATCAGAAAGTTGATCGCCTGGGCGATGAGGAGGGACCACTGGATGCCGAAACGGTCGCTCACTTCGGCGACTTTCTCGCTCAGGTCGGCCAGGATTAATGGAGAATCCAACATGGTTTGCAGGTTCCGGTTGGTTGGTTCAGAAGAAAAAAGTGCGGGGCGGCGGGACCCCCCGGTCTCCGCCGCCCCTTGCGAATTAAGTCCCCAGGAAGATGACGAAGAAGATGATCGCCTCGGCGAAGGCCATGGCGATAATCGACTGGACGAGGATCTTGGTCGAAGCGCCCGGGTTGCGTCCGACCGATTCCACCGCCTTGAAGCCGATCAGGCCGATCCCCAGCGGGATGCCGAGCGCGGCCAGAGCGATCTGGAGATTGCCGGAGAATGCGGCTTCTGCGAGTACCATTGGTAGGTTCATTTCAGTTGTCCTTTGCTTTCAGTTGTTTCTGATTTATTCACCGGGCCGTCCACGTTGTTTGTTGTTCCTGCAAAGGGAACCATGGTCCCGAACCGGGAAAGTCTAATGGGCCTCTTCGTCCTCCCCGCCTTCGTGGTTGCAGATCAGGCCGATGTAAATGGCGATCAGCATAATGAAGATGGAGGCCTGGATGATGCCCACCATGAATTCGAAGAAATAGAAAGGGATGGGGACGATCCAGGCGAAGAAATCGCTCATGCTCATGAGGAGATTTTCCCCGCCGAACATGTTGCCGTAGAGACGAAGGGAGAGGGACACGGGACGGAAGGCGATGGAGATAATCTCGATCAGGCCGACCATGAGAAAGATGGGGATCAGCAGGTAGTAGATGGCGAGCGGGGTTTCCGATTTGCTGGCCTTGTTGCCGAAGAGGTCGTGCCAGATGATCCTGGGTCCGGCGTAGCGGAAAATAAAATACAGCCAGGCGACCATCCCGATCAGCGCGAGGGCCAGGGTGGTGTTGAGGTCGGTATTGCCGGGACGGATCAGTTTCTCGGTAATGTAGAAGGTGCCGTTCCGGTCCTCGCCCCAGCCTATGGTGCCGACGCCGGGCAGCAGGCCGGACCAGTTGTGCAGAAGAATAAAAATGAAGAGGCCGACCAGGAGGGGGAAGACCGGGCGCACCATGTGTTTGCCGACGATCGGTTCGATCAGTTCCTTGATGCTCTCGAAGATGCTTTCCACCAGCCCCTGTCCCCGGTGGGGAACCATGGTCGGTTTTTTGATCAGCCAGCGGATCAGAAGGATGATCCCGAGGGATATGACCCAGCTCGTGATCATGCTGTTGGTTATGGGAATGCCGAAGACCTCGGTCAGGATATCGGGACCCGGCGGAACCGCGGCCTGCGCGTGCGAGGCGCTCCCCAAAAAAAGCGTCGTGAAGAAAATTCCCAGTGCTGTACGAAATCGGTGCATTCGGCAGTGCTGTTTGAACGGGTCCGCCGCAGCGGAGCCGGTAAAGGATAAAGAAATTGGGTCGGCCGCGGGTAACGTCAACATAGAAAATGAAAAATAGCCCGCGGGAAGAATCGGCCGAAGCCTTGACTCGTCCGACCGGGCGGCGTCAAATGGCGCCGAACCCGGTACCCGAAAAGCGATGAACCACCCTGCCCGACCCGTTTCCCGAAGCACCCTCATCCTGGTCCTGCTGCCGATCCTGGCCTGGGGGCCGGCGGCCGCGGCCGATCCGGCCCTGGAGAAGGCGCGGCATCTTCACCGCGAAGTCCCGTTGATCGACGGGCACAACGATTTCCCCTGGCAGGTGATGCGGCATGCCGGCGGCGACCTCGACCGGCGGGATATCGGAGGCCGCGTGGAGGAGACCCACACCGATATTCCGCGTCTCCGGGAAGGGATGGTGGGCGGGCAGTTCTGGGTGGTTTATCCCGCCACGCAACTGGCCGGTCCCGAGGCCCTCAGTTTTTCCCTCGGGAGCTTCGACATCATTTACCAGATGCTCGAGCGCTACCCGGATGACCTGGAGCTCGCGCTGGAGGCCGACGACGCGGAGCGGATTTTCGCCGAGGGCCGTATCGCCTCGTACATCGGGGTTGAGGGGGGGCGGGCCATCGACAATTCGCTCGGGGTGCTGCGGATGTTTTACCGCCTGGGAGCGCGGTACATGACGCTCACCCACAACGCCCACACCGACTGGGCCGACTCCGCGGCGGAGGAACCGGAGCACGGCGGGTTGACCGGGTTCGGCCGCGAGGTGGTGCGGGAGATGAACCGGCTCGGCATGATGGTCGATCTCAGTCACACATCGGCCGCCACGATGCGGGATGCCCTGGAGGTCAGCCTTTCCCCGGTCATTTTCTCCCATTCCAACGCCCGGGCGCTCTGCGAAGTCCCGCGCAATGTTCCCGACGATGTGCTGGACCGGCTGGCGGAGAACGGGGGGCTGGTCATGGTAACGTTTGTGCCGGCCTTCCTCAGCCAGGAGCTGGTGGACGACCGGGAGAAGGCCCGGAGAATCCGCCGCGAACTCCGGGAGCGGCACGGGGACGACGGCGACCGGGCGGACCGGGAGTTCGAGGCGTGGCGCGCGGAGAATCCCCGGCCCCGGGCCACCCTGGCCCAGGTCGCCGATCACATCGACTACATCGTCGAGCGGATCGGCGTCGACCACGTCGGGATCGGGAGCGATTACGACGGGATCCGCGAGCTTCCGGAGGGCCTGGAGGACACCTCGCGGTTCGTTCATCTGACGGCGGAGCTGGTCCGCCGGGGGTACGCCGACGAGGCCATCAAAAAGATCCTCGGTCTCAACCTTATCCGGGTCCTCCGGGCGAATGAAGCGGTCGCCCGCGAGTTGAGGGGGGAATGAGGCCAGCGAATCGTTGTTTTGCCGTCCGATTCGGACAGAAAAACCTTTCCACCGGGGGCTTCGTCTCCTTGTATGGAGGGTGCGACTCATTCAAGAAAACCACCATCGAGGCACACCTGTAATGGAAAAAGAACAATCCGACATCGGTCTTATCGGGCTGGCGGTCATGGGGCAGAACCTCGCCCTGAATATCGTCGACCACGGTTTCAAGCTCACGGCGTACAATCGTACCACGGAAAAGACGGACAAATTCGTGGCCGAAAACCCGGATACGCCGGGGGGACTGATCGGCGCGAAAACCCTGGCTGATTTTGTCGCTTCGCTCAAACGCCCGCGCAAGATCGTCATCATGGTCCAGGCCGGCAAGGCCACCGACGCGGTCATCAGCGAGCTCGTGCCGCTGTTGGAGAAGGACGACATTGTGATCGACGGCGGGAACGCGTACTGGATGGACACGATTCGTCGCGAGAAGGAACTGCGCGAAAAGGGCCTGCGATTCGTCGGTTCCGGTGTTTCCGGCGGGGAGGAAGGCGCGCGTTTCGGCCCCTCGCTCATGCCCGGCGGCGAAGAAGGCGCCTGGAAGGAAATCGAGCCGATTTGGAAAGCGATTGCAGCCAAGGTCGATCCGGATACCGGCAAACCGCTCGAGGGCGCGGCGCCGGGCAAACCGGTCGAAGGCGGCGTTCCCTGCACCACCCACATCGGGCCGGACGGTGCCGGGCACTATGTGAAAATGGTGCACAATGGGATCGAGTACGGCGACATGCAGATGATCTGCGAGGCCTATGCCCTGATGAAGGACGTCGCGGGCATGAGCGCCGAGGAGATGGGGAAGGTTTTCGCGCGGTGGAACGAAGGCGACCTGGATTCCTTTCTCATCGAGATCACGGCCGACATCCTGCAGCAAAAGGATCCCGCCACGGGCAGGGAGTTCGTGGACGTGGTGCTGGACACGGCCGGCCAGAAGGGCACGGGAAAATGGACGTCGGTCAGCGCCCTCGACATGGGAGTGCCGGCCCCGACCATTGCCGAAGCCGTTTTTTCCCGCTGTGTGAGCGCGCTCAAAGAGGAGCGCGTGGCGGCGTCGAAGATCCTCTCCGGGCCCGACGCGGCCTTCGACGGGGACCGGGAGGCGTTCATCGAAGCGGTGCGGGATGCGCTTTATTGTTCGAAGATCTGTTCGTACGCGCAGGGCTTCCAGCTCATGCGCGCGGCGCAGGACGAATACGGGTGGACCCTGGATTTCGGCGAAATCGCGAAGATTTTCCGCGGGGGATGCATCATCCGGGCGCGTTTTCTGCAGAAGATCACGGATGCCTACGCCCGCGATCCGAAGCTGGCCAACCTGCTGCTGGACCCGTATTTCAACGAGGCCATCAAGAAGGGGCAGTCGAGCTGGCGTAAGGTTATCGCCCTCGCGGCGGAACACGGGGTGCCGGCACCGGCCTTTGCCTCGGCGCTGGCTTATTACGACAGCTACCGTTCGGAACGGCTGCCGGCCAATTTGTTGCAGGCGCAGCGCGATTACTTCGGGGCTCACACTTACGAGCGG
>PXDC01000454.1 GCA_003565135.1 Verrucomicrobiota bacterium | reverse complement strand
CAAGGACCCATGACTAAGGCTCTCAAGACCTGGATGGAAACTTCATTCCGCCGCCATTTTCCGTCGACCCCCGCCCGTCCCGGCGGGAAAGTGGCGCTCGATGTCGCGCGCAACGAGCGGTTCAGTTTTCAACTGGCAATGCGGTGGGCGACGGGGAAGCTGGATTCCGTTCCCCGTCCGGTGGATGTGCGGGTGGAAGTCGAGGATAACCCGGCCTGGAAATTCAGGGTGCGCCGGATCGGGTACGTGCCGGTGCCGCATCACAACTGGCAGGCACCCCCCGATGAAATCGACGGCTTCGATCGGATTCCCGGCTACGTCCCGGACCCGCTGTTCGACGAGGCCGCTCTGCCGCTCCCGGCGAACGAGACGCACGCCTTTTGGATTACGGGCATTCCCGGAAAAAAGATTGAACCGGGATCGCACCGGGTGGGCGTCACCGTGTACGCCGACGGGAAAAAGCTGCGGCAGCACGGGGTGACGGTCAACGTTGCCGATGCGACCCTGCGGCCCCGGAGGGGGTTCCGCGTGACCAACTGGTTCTATTGTGACGCACTCTTCGATTACTACGGGACGGAGGCCTTTGACAAACGGTTCTGGCAGATACTGCCGCGGTACCTCAAGAATCTGGCGGAACACGGGCAGGATACCTTGTACGTGCCGTTGCTGACACCGTCACTGGACGGTGTAAAACGTCCCACCCAGCTGCTGCGTGTGTCTCGGAGCGGCAAGGACCGCTACCGATTCGACTGGAGGGATGTGCGGCGATTCGTCAAAACGGCGCGGGAGTGCGGGTTACGCTACTTCGAATGGCCCCACTTATTCACCCAATGGGGCGTGGAGCGCGCCATCCGGGTCTACGAAGGGCAGGGAGAGGAGGAGAAAACGCTCTGGAGTCCGGACGAGCCGGCGACGTCCCCCGTATACCGGCGTTTTCTGGAACAGCTTCTGCCGTCCCTCCACCGGTTTCTATCCCGGGAGGGGATCGTCGGTCGGAGTTATTTTCATCTGTCCGATGAACCGCGCGGTCATCACCTCGACAACTACCGGGCGGCGAGGGCCATGGTGAAGGAAATCGCACCCTGGATGAACGTAATGGACGCCATCTCCGACATCAACTTTGCCCGTGAGGGCCTGACGGATACGCCGGTGGCCGCGCTGAATCACGCGCTACCTTTCGTCGAGGAGGGGATTCCCGGTTGGTGTTACTACTGCTGCAGCCAGCGGGGCCGTCACGTCACCCGTCTGCTCGACACGCCTCTGCCGAAGATTCGCATGAACGGATGGCTTTTTTACCGCTGGCCGTTCGACGGCTTTTTGCACTGGGGGGCCAACTACTGGTACCGTTCGCAGACACGGGAGCTGATCGACCCCTTCACGGTGCATGACGGACACAGGTGGCCGAACTGGCCCTTCGGCGATACCTTTATGGTGTATCCGGGTCCGGAGGGCCCGATCGATTCCCTCCGCTGGGAGGTGTTCGGCGAGAGCCTCCAGGATTATGCGCTGTTGCAGACCGCCGGTATCCGGCGTGACGACCGCCTGCTGGCACCGTTGAAAAGTTTTACTGATTTTCCGAAATCGGAATCGTGGATACGCGGAACGCGGCGCCGGTTGCTCCGCGAGATCGAAAAGCGCAAGCGTACGGGCGGGTAGTCGGGGTCGCCGGGGACCGTCTCTCATCCGGTCACGGATTGGGGGCCGGCTCGTAAATGATTTTGTCCACCTGGTGGCGAAGTTGGCTGCGAAACGTGGCGAGGTTTCGGACCGCCCCCAGGACGATCAACTGGCTGGCGATATTGCCCACGGCGGTTCCCTCAAGGTGGAAAGAATCCACCGGAATCCCGGAATGATTGGCCGTAGCCTGGCAGAGCAGCCGGTTTCTGGACCCCCCGCCGACAATGAGGATGCGGTCAAAACGGTTTTGCGTGAGCCGTTCAAACGTTTTGATGGCGGCGGCGTGACCGGCTCCGAGGGATTCGCAAATCAGGCGGGTGTAGGCGGCCGGCGTCTCCGGTGGCCCGATCGACCGGGTCTCGAGGTGCGAATCGACGGCTTCTTTCATGGAAACGGGATTGAAAAGCGCCGGGTCGGAAACGTCGATGAGCGCGGGCGGGTACGGTTCGTTTTCGGCCGCCTGGATCAATTCCTCCCACTCCGCGTCGGAACGGGGGCGTTCGCGCAGGGACGGCAGGAGCTGTTCGAGCAGCCAGAGCCCCATGACATTGCGGGTCGGTCGGTAGCGGCCGTCTCCAATCCGCTCGTTTGATACGGATTCGGCCAGGGCCTCGGGTCCGGCAACGGGACGGTCCGATTCGAAACCCACCAGCGACCAGGTGCCGCTGCTGAGGTAGATATCGTTGTGTTGATCATCCGTCGGCATGGCGTCAAAGGCGCAGGCGGTGTCGTGGCCGGGAACCATGACCACCGAGGCGGTCTCCAGTTCCCTCATGCCGATCACCGGTCCCAGTGTCCTGCCGGCCAGGGAGGGGCCGGCAAACCATTTGGCGGGTATTCCGAAAAAGGCGAGCGCATCCCGTGAGAATCTGAGGCCGTCGACTTCGAGAAGCTGGGTGCTGCTCGCATTGGAGATCTCGTTCTCCGCTTGCCCGGAGAGGAGGAAATTGAAATAGTCCGAGAGCATCAGGCACCGTTGGGCGATCTCGGGCAGGGCGGGGTAGCGGTCGAGCAATTCCTGGAGCTGCAGGCTTGTATTGATCGCCTGGTTGGGGATACCGGTCCATTCATAGACTTCTTCGATTCCGTTCCGGGCGAGCGCGCTCATGTAGGGAACGGTGCGTTCGTCGCGGTAGGCATGGGGGGGGAAAACCAGTCTTCCGTCCCCGTCGAGCAGGACCGAATCAACCGCCCAGGTGTCGACGCCGCAGGAAACGAGGTCGGGGACCAACTGCTGCGCCCGGCGAAGGCCCTGGCGGATTTCGGTGAAAATCCCGGGCACATCCCAGTAACAGCGGTCGCGGAGGGTGTGAAACCGGTTGGGAAACCGGTGGGCCTCCCGGAGCTCGAGTCTCTGGTCCCGGTAGGCTCCGATAATGACGCGGCCGCTGGTGGCGCCGAGGTCGATGGCTGCGGTGTTGACGGTGCTCATGGTTCGGGGCGTTTCGGGATCCCGGATTTTGCCGCCCGGGACCTCAATCAAAGGGGATCCCGGTTTTCCGGGAGAT
>PXDC01000494.1 GCA_003565135.1 Verrucomicrobiota bacterium | reverse complement strand
CTTCGAGGGTGAATCGCTCGTCAATACCGGAATCATGGGGGGCGATGGGGTCTTTGAGTTTGGAGCGACGTTCGGGCCGGGAGTCGCCGGGGGAACGGCCATGGACAATCGAGCGGCCTCCGCCATGGGGGATCTGGCCGGAAGCGGGGAGCCGGGATTGCGTTATGCATTGGGTTCGGGATTGAATAACCTGGTTTCGGTGACGGTGACCGGGTGGTTTTGGGCGGAGGATGATTTTACCAACACCGCGTTTCTTTTCGCCAAGGGTAACAATATTCACGTGTACGGCCGGGAGGCCTATTTTGCTTTTGATCCGCAGCGTGTGGAGGACGGTTATCAGAGCCGGAGATTCGATTCCGCAACGCCCTGGCACCGGGAACCCGGGCAGTGGGTCTTTTTTGCGGCGACCGCCGATTTGACGGAGGATGCTGACGGAACGGAGAATGTCCGCATGTATTATGCGTATGAGGATTCTGAAGACGTTATCCTCAGTGCGGCCGGTACGCGTCCGGCCGGTTCGACCGGGGTGAGCAGTCACGCCGTCACTCTTGGGAATAATTTCGGCAGCAACCGGCCGTTCAAGGGAATGATCGACAATGTCCGGATTTGGGGTTCGAGCCAGAATAGTTCGGGCTCGCTCTCCGGCGCACAGATTGAGGCCGTGCGCCGGCATGACCTCGGGGTCGCCGCCCCGATTCTCCCGCCATTACGGAACCCGGGTTACGACGGACAGGCCTTTTCGTTTTCCTTTCTCACCGATCCCGGAATCGAGTATGTCATCGAACGTTCGGCCGACCTCGAAGTGTGGGAGCCGGTGGAATCGGTTGCCGGCGACGGACGGGAATACACGGTGAACCTGCCGGTTGAATCCGGCACGCAACGCCGTTTCTACCGGGTTGTCATTCAGGGGCCATGAACGATGATGCCTTTGGAGGATTCCGGACTCTTGAGGTCCCGTATGGATCGGGTTCGAGACACCTTCAGTCTAACCAATACTTTATGATGAAATCAGAGGAAATAAAAGAATGTGAGGGCACAAATGCGGCAGCCTTTAAGGGCGGCCTGACCGCCGGTGGGGCCGCGGGGGGGCGGCCCGCCCGGAGAGGGCCCGGAAAGGTTCTGCTGGGCGGCATGTTGGCGGTCGCCATATTGACCGGATGTGGCGAGGGTTACGGGGATGAGTTCGGGGAGGAGGTCAACCTCGGTTCCCCCATCACCTCGGTGACCATACCCGGCGGCGCCCAGGGGAAGGGCCCGGGTGGTGAGGACTGGGTTTACGTGGTGGCAAACGGGAGCCCGGCGGTGCTCTCCGTGCTCGACGCGGCCACCGGCGAGCTCGCCCACAGTTTTCCGCTTCCCGGGGTGCACGGCGCATGGGGTCTGGATGTGGCGTCGGACCAGACGCTCTACATCGGGACAAACCGGAACGGTCATCTCTATCGCTGGGTGCCGGGGGACGGGGCTCCCGAAAGTGTTTCCGGGGGCCGGCCCTTTAACCAGACCCATTTGCACGCGCTGGCCTTTGACGAGGAGGGCGCGGTGTACGCCGGGACGTATCCGGATGCGAAGATCATCCGTTACGACCCGCAAACCGGCGAGGTAACGGACGGTGGCCGGGTGGCGGCGGAGACCTCGTATGCCCGTTACCTGGCTTGGGCGGGGGGGAATCTCTATGTCGGGACGCAGTCGGAACCGTTCTTCATCCGTTACGATCCGTCGAGTGGTGAGGGTGAAAAGCTGTCATTGCCGGAGGGATACGCCGAGGGCGATACAGTGACCCGGGTGGATCTTGTGGGGGATTACCTTTTTGTCCGGGTGGGCGGGGACCTGAACGTTTACGATTACCGCTCCGACACGTGGATCAACCGGGTGGAGGATGTGGCCGGGTTTTCCCGCTTCTCCAAAGCGACGCCGGAATCGACGGCCTACTTTGTCAAAGGGGGGCAACTGTACGTATACGACCTGGACACGCACACGGCGAGCCCGACCGGTGCCTCCATACCGTTTTCGGCCCGCAGTTTCGGGTGGATTGAGTTGGATGAGGCGGACTACCCCGGGTCGACGCTGGTGGCGGTGGGCATGCGGGGTGATCTGTTTCATTACAATCCGTCCAGCGGCGAGAGCCGTGTCATCGCCGGTCAGGTGGAAGCGACGCCGATTTCGATCCGGTCGCTCTCGCCGGGTCCGGACGGGGATGTGTACGTGGGGGGCTACCTTTCGCCGCGCGAGATGGCGCGGTTCGATCCGGATGTGGGAGAGATCGAAACGTTGTCGGGCGGAGCACAGATCGAGGCGATGACGGTGTTTGACGGGAAGCTGTACCTGGGTCGATACCCGGGAGCAAGCGTACTGGAGGTGGACCCGGGAGAGCCGTGGGATTTCGGCAACAACCCATCGGAGCTCTTCCGCTTGGACGGCTACGGCCAGGACCGGCCTTTCGGATTGACCGGCGCCGGGGATCGGCTGGCGGTGGGAACGGTACCGGAATCGGGGAAACTCGGGGGGGCACTGGCCCTGTACGATCCTTCGAGCGGGGAGATCGAGGTGTACGAGGATGTGATCGAGAACCAGAGCATCGTTTCGTTGGCCTACCGCGACGGGTTCCTTTACGGCGGTACCAGTGTGTGGGGCGGCCTGGGAATCGATCCGAGCGAACCGGATGCGAAATTGTTTGTGTGGGATGTGGAGCAGGGAGAACGGGTCTGGGAAGGGGTTGTCGAGCCGGGAGAACGGGCCATAACATCACTGGCCTTCGACGGCGAGGGCATGCTCTGGGGGCTGACTTCGGGCAAGGTGTTCCAGTTCGATCCGCAGGGGCGGGAAGTGGTTCGGGTGAAGGAACTCTACGCTTATGATTGGCCCCGGGCCTATTGGCAAAGCGGGTTCCTGGATTACGACGAGGACCGGCAGGTCTTTTACGGGACAACCCAGGGACGGGTGTTCCGCTTTGATCCGGCCACGTGGACGGCGTCCGACCTGGTCGAGAGCGGAGCGAGTTATTTTGCCCGCGACCGCCACGGAAATATCTATTTCGCCCGCGGGACCGAGCTCCACAAGCTACCGAGGCCGTGAGGAGACAACGCCGGAAAACCTTCACCTTCCTGTGCCGTTAACTGCCGGACCGTGTACGTCCGGCCGGGAATGCCAAGAGCGGGACGCCGGATTTTCCTTGTGAAAAGGGGGCGTTGACCGTGTTCTGGCACGGCGGGAGGACTGATCCTCGCGTTG
>PXDC01000272.1 GCA_003565135.1 Verrucomicrobiota bacterium | reverse complement strand
GGATGCGATCCGAATGACGCGGCCTACTGGGGGAAAACCGGCCACCGGGACCAGCGTTATGTGGAGATGGCTGTTCTGGGTGTCGTTCTGCGCCTGTTGCCGGAGTGGTTTGCCGACCGCCTGGAGCCCGAAGAAAGAAAACGGGTGGCGGCGTGGCTTGCCCAAATCCTCGACCACGACCTGCCGCCCAACAACTGGCATTTTTTCCGGGTGTTTGTTTGTCTCGGGCTGGAACGGTTGGCCGATGCCGGGGCGGGCGTTGGCGCGGCGGAACGGGAGCGTTGGCGTCAAACCATGGAAAGCGATTTGGTCCTGTTGGATTCATTTTACCGCGGGGAAGGGTGGTATCAGGATGGCCAGGACGGGTATTTTGATTACTACAATCCCTTCGCGTTTCATTTTTACGGGCTGTTGTTCGGAGAGATGTTGCCGGAGCACCGGCTGGCCGGGGTATTCCGTGAGCGGACATGCCGTTTCGCGGGGGATTACGCGCGCTTGTTCGACACCGGCGGGCGGGCGGTGCCGTTTGGCAGGAGCCTCACCTACCGATTTGCGCAAGGCTCGCTTTTCGCGGCTTGCGCGGTTTTCGGGTTGTATCGGGAAAATGACGACTCGCTGCCGGAATGGTTCACGCTTTCCCTGGTGAAGACCCAACTGGTCCGCCACCTCCGGTATTGGACCGGGTTGCCGGTGTTTGCCGGGGACGGCCGCCTGTCGGTCGGCTACGGGTATCCAAGCATCCACATGGCGGAGGAATACAACGCCCACGGCAGTCCCGGCTGGGCGATGAAAACGTTCTGGGCGCTCGCGCTACCGGCTGATCATCCGTTTTGGCAAGCTCCGGTTCAGACCGCCGCGAACGCTCCCGGCGACGGCGTGACGCCGTTGCCCCGCGCCCGCGCGTTGCTGGCCCGCACCGAAGGGGGAGGCCACGTTTGTTGGTTCAACGCGGGGCAATGCCGGGGACTGATGCCGCGACACGCCGAGGACAAGTATGCCAAGCTGGTCTATTCCTCCCGTTTCGGGTTTGCCGTTTCGGTGGCCCCGGTGGGTTTGGGAAACACCGCCTTGGATTCGACGGTCGCGGTTTCCCTGGATGGCGATTATTGGCGGACGCGGGCCCATACGGAAGACCGGCGGGTGACGGACCGCCATGTGGTTTCCCGTTGGCGTCCATGGAAAGAAAAGGAAATTTCGGTCGAGACTTGGCTCGTGCCCGATGGTCCCGGGCATTGGCGCGTCCATCTGATTCATGCCGACACCGCCTTCCTGTTTTGCGAAGGAGGGTTTGCCTGTCCGTATGACGGGGAGCCTTCCCTGCCGGAGGATGAGGAGTGGGTGTGCGAGCCCGGCTTGGAAATTTTGCGGAAGGCCGGCCTCGCCAGCGCGGGAAGGTTGATGGCAACCCGGGGCGCGGTGAACGAACCGGCAACCGATGCCCAACGGCTGGCGCCCCAGTCCCACCTGCTGTTTGCGCAGGCGCGGGTTCCCATGGTGAAAGCCAAACCCGGACCCGGCGCGGGTTTGCTGGTCACCGCTTGGCATGGAGGATCGGTTGACGGAGACGGATTGTCCTGGTTGCGGAGCTGCCGGGCGGAAATCCGCGATGCCGCTGCCGGTCGTTTCGCCGTTTGCCTGACATCGAACGCCTGCGGCGGCTTCGATCTGGAGTGCGGTTGAGGGCAGCGGCTGGCGCAACCGCTCACCGGTCGGCAAAATCGACTGTTTCGTAAGGTTGCGGGGATTCGCCGAGAGTGCGGCGCAGCCGGGCTTCCGCTTCGTGAAGCAGGAGGCGGGCGCGGATTTCCCGCAGGCGGGCCTCTTCCAATTCCGCCTGGGCGTCCAGCACGTTGCGGGTGGTGGAGACGCCGGCGCGGAAGCGTTCCTGTTCCATCTCAAACTGGCGTTCACCCGCCCCGGTGAAGCGTGTGGCCAGATCCAGCCGCTCGGCGGCGGTGGAGACGGCGCGCAGGTTGGTCCGGGTCTCCACCAGCAGGTCCTGTTTCAGGACCGCCATCCGGCTGATTTCCCGTTCCAGCAACAAACCGGCCCGCCGGTAACGGGCGCGTTCCCCGCGCAATCCCCACGGCATGGAAAAGACGATTTCCCCCCGCCAGAAATAGCCGCCCCGTTCGGCCAAGTTCTCGATGGAGCGTCCGGGGCTTCCATCCAGCCCGGTGTAACCGACCCCCCCGCCGACATCGAGAGAGGGGAGGCGCTGGTTGCGGGCCAGGCGCAGATCCACTTCAAACTGGGCGATCTGTTCTTCGGCGAAAAGAAACTCCGGCCGCTGGCTCCGCATGGCCAGCAGCGCTTCCTCCATTCCCGGCCCGGGCAGCGGCGGCGGCGGGGGCAGCCGGGTGACGAGTTCCAAATCGTAGGCCGCCGGGTCGTCGCGCCGGCCGATCAGGTTGAGCAAATCGTCCCGGCGGTCCAGCACGAGTTGTTCGGCCTCCACCCCGGCTTCGCGCCGGTCGGCCAGGCTGACCTCGGCGCGGAGAACATCCAGGGCGTCGGCCGCGCCGGCTTCACGCCGGAATTCGACTTCTTCCAGAAAACTTTCGGCCAGATCCAGGGAAAACCGCCGCAGTTGCCATTCGTCCCGCGCGAGGGCCAGCCGCAGGTAGGCGATCTCGGTGGCGTGAATGACATCCATGAGCGTGGCCTGGAATTCGATATCGGCCAGCCGGCGGCCGATGCGCGCCCGGTCGCGTCCGGCGGTGGCGGCCTGGCCGCGGCCTCGGAGAAGGGGTTGGCGGATGTTGGCGCTGAGTTCGGAATCGTAGGCCGGGTTGAGCAAGGCGTTGGCGGAGTTCGACTCGGTGCGGACCAGACGGCTCTCCAAACTGATGACCGCGCCCGATTCGATCAATTTCGAGACCGCTCCTCTCGTGACCAGAGTGTCGGTGCGCGGTTGCGACGCGCCGTCGAGCTGGCTGGCGGCGGTGCCGCGCAGGCGGTGGGTGCGCGTTCCCGAAAGGTCGATGAACGGATCGAAGGCGGCCTCCTCGATGCGAAGGTCCTCCGCGGCCACGCGCGGGGTGAGTCGTTCCGCTTCGAGGGAGAGGTTGTGGCGAATCGCGAGTTCCACGGCTTCCTCCATCGTCAGTTCAAGGCGGGAGTCACCGCCGGCGGCGGCGGTGGCGAACAGGGCGGTTAGGAAAAACGCCGCCGCCCCCGTTCGGCGGACGAAACGGATTGCCGGTGAGTCGTGAAAAAGCAAGGACATGCGCGGTGTGAACGATTGGCGGATTGATCCGAAAGCCGAAGATGCTTGCCCCGGCGGCGGAGGGAAGCAACCGGTTTTTGCAAGCGGTCGGCGGCGTTGGTTGCAAGGGGCAACCGGCGGGAAAATGGATTTTCGTTGAGCGAAAATTCTCTTGGGCTTGATCCGCCCGCGGGGGTTTGCTACCGAAGCTACAGACTTTTCATGAACAAAACCCTGTTTGCAAAGTTACCCGTCCGGGTTCTCTTCCCGGTCCTGCTCGGATTGGGCCTGGCGGCCTGTCAGCGCGAGGAGGTGGTTGAATACACCATTCCCAAAGAGCCGGTTCCCGAAATGTCCGAAATCCGGCGGCAACTGGCGGAAGCGCGCGCCGGCATGGGGGATCCGCACGCCCTTGCGGGCCATTCTCCCCACGGGCACGACCATGACCACGATCATGACCATGACCATGCGCACGGCCATGGGCATCCCCATGCCCATGCTGGCGAAGACCCCCGCGGGATTCCGTTGGGCGGCCCCGGCGCGGAGGAGGAGTCGTTGGCCTATGCCGTGCCGGAGGGTTGGCTGGAGCAACCTCCGGGGATGATCCGGCGGGCCGGTTTTCTGGTGGCGGGGGCCGACGGGGAGCTGGCCGATGTCGCGGTGACCCGTTTCCCCGGCGACACCGGCGGCCTTCCGGCCAATGTCAACCGTTGGAGAAACCAGCTCGGGCTGCCCAGCTTGCCGCCGGAGGAGACGAAAAAGCATGTGACCGCCCTGTCGGTTGAAGGGAAGGAGTTTTGGTGGATTGACATCCCGGGGCCGGACGGCGCGGCGGAGGCCCAAAGCATTCTCGGCGCGGTGCACGCGCGGGAGGGCGGGACGTGGTTTTTCAAAATGATGGGCGACCGGGATATGGTGGAGAGCCAGCGGGAGGCTTTCGCCCGTTTCCTGGAAACGGTGAGGTTCGGGTCATGAGCGCGCGGTGGTCCAAATGGATTTCGGGGCTGGCCTCCCTGCGGTTGACGGTGGTGCTGCTGTCGCTGTCGATGATGCTGGTGTTTTTGGCCACCATGGCGCAGACCCGAATCGGCATCTGGGAGGTGATGAACACCTACATCCGCACGTTCTGGGTCTGGATCGAATGGCCGGGTTCCGAACTTCGCCTGCCGATTTTTCCCGGCGGCTGGCTGCTCGGCGCGCTGCTGCTGATCAATCTGGTGGCGGCGCACGCTGTCCGTTTCAGCCTCTCTGCCCGGAAAATCCCCATGATGCTCATCCACGGCGGCATCGCTCTGCTGTTGATCAGCGAATTGATCACCGGGTTGTTCGCCCGCGAAACCGATCTGGTGCTTGATGTCGGTTCTTCCCGCGCCCACACCCAGGCGCCGCGGGAGACGGAAATGGTGGTGGTGGACGCCTCCGATCCGGAGCGCGACCGGGTCTGGAGCATTCCGGAAAGCCTGATGGCCAACGGCGGGGTCATCCGGCACGAAACCCTGGCCCCTCGGGTGAAGGTGGTCCGCTTTTACCAAAACTCCCGCGTTTTCGCGCGCGGGCCGCTCTCGTCCCCCGATCCGGAGATGGCCACCCGGGGGATCGGGCGGGAGTTGACCGTGACTCCGGAGCCGCGGGTGGTGACGACCGACGGGCGCAACACGGTCAGCGCCTTGGTCGAGGTGAACGGGGAAAACGGGCTGATCGGGCGGTGGCTGCTCTCCACCGTCATCGACGAACCCCAATCTTTTGAATACAACGGTCGCGAATACTGGATGGCGATCCGCCCCCGGCGGTTTTACAAACCCTACCGCATCCACCTGCTGGAATTCACGCACGACCGCTGGCCCGGCACGGAGATTCCCCGCGAGTTCGCCAGCCGCATTCGCTTGGAGGACCCGGCCATGGGCGAGGACCGGGAGATCGTGATTTCGATGAACAATCCCCTCCGCTACCGGGGAGAAACCTTTTACCAGGCCAGCTACGCCAACGACGACCAGACTTCGATTCTCCAAGTGGTGCGGAATCCCGGCTGGCTGTTGCCGTATCTCGGCTGCGTGGTGGTCTCGGCCGGCCTCGCCTGGCAGTTTGGGCTCGGGTTGCACCGGGCGAGGCGCAGAAAGGAGCGGGGGACGTCATGAAACCGGGAGCGCGCAACATCCTGGCCCTCGCCGCCGCCGTGCTGGCTTTTTTGTGGATCGCCGCCGGGTTGCGCCCGCCCGCGCCCGCAGCCGGGGAGTTCGACTTCGCCGCCTTCGGCCGGCTGCCGGTGCTGGCCGACGGGCGGGTGAAAAATTTCGACTCTCTCGCCCGTGAATCACTGCTCGCCCTGCAAGCCCGCAAGACCGTTCTCTCTTCCGAGGGGGACCGGATCGGCGCGGTGGAGTGGCTGCTCACCCTGATCGCCCGCCCGGAGCGGGCGGACGCCCTGCCGGTCTTTCTCGTGCATCACCCGGACCTGCTGGCCATGCTGGGACAGGCGGGAGAATCGCGCCACCGGTTTTCGTTCGACGATATCCGCCCGCACGGGGCGGAGATTCAGCGTCAGGCGGAAATGGCCCGCGAACTGGACCGGGAAGACCGCAGCGTCTATCAGGAAGCTTTATTGAAACTCGATTACTCACTGGCCTTGTATTGGCGGCTCCGTCACAGCCTGCACTTCGGCGAGGCCGACCAGGTCGGGGAAGTGCTCGACCGCCATCAAAGGGTGCTGCGCCCGATCCTGCGAAAAATGCGGGAGCAGCCGACCGGGAGTTTGCCCGACGCCGACGTGGCTGAAGTGCAGCAGGCGGTGTTTCTCTACTCCTCCTTTGCCGATCTCGCCCAGTTTTTTCCCATCGCCTATCCGCACCCGGAGAAGCCGCGCGGGGAATGGGTATCGCTGGGCGAAAGCCTGGCGCGCGCCCTCGACGATGTGGATATTCCCCCGCACGTCACCGGCTACCGCAACGTGATCGAGCGTTTCGCGGCCGGCGACGCGGACGGTTTCAACGCGCACACCCGCGCGCTTTCGAGCTGGTTGCGGGGCCATTTCCCCGAAGCCACCGACCGGGCGAGCCGGGAATCGCTCTTCAACCGGCTCGATCTCTTTTGGAAATGCGCCGCCCTCTACCTCGGGGCCTTTCTCCTGCTCTGCGCCTTCTGGGTGGCGCCGCGCCTGCCGGTGGACCGGGCGGCGCTGGCCCTGATTCTCACCGCCCTGGCCGCCCACACCATCGGTCTGGCCTTCCGCATGTATATCCAGGAGCGGCCGCCGGTGACCAATCTCTACGCCTCGGCGGTCTTTGTCGGCTGGGGGGCGGTGATCCTGGCGCTGTTGCTGGAGAAGATTCACCGCAACACCATCGGAGCGGCGGTGGCGGCGTTGTGGGGATTTCTCACCCTGGTGGTCGCCCACAACCTCGGCAATGACGGCGACACCGCCGAGGTGATGCGGGCGGTTTTGAATTCCAACTTCTGGCTGGCGACCCACGTGGTCATTATCACCATCGGCTACGCGGCGGCGTTCGTGGCCGCGGGGGTCGGGGCGCTGGCCATCCTGGGCAACCTCCGGCGTGGAGGGCTGGGCGCGGCGCGCTGGCGGGCCTCCTCTTCGATGATTTACGGTATCGTCTGTTTCGGCCTGCTCTTTAGTTTCGCCGGCACGGTTCTCGGCGGCATCTGGGCCGACCAGTCGTGGGGACGTTTCTGGGGCTGGGATCCGAAGGAAAACGGCGCCCTCATGATCGTGCTTTGGCTGGCCATCATCCTGCACCTGCGCTGGGGCGGCATGATCGGCCCGCGCGGGATGGCGGTGGGGGCGGTCTTCGCCGGGGTGATCGTCAGCTTCGCCTGGTTCGGGGTCAACATGCTGGGCGTCGGCCTGCACGCCTACGGATTCATGGACGGCGCCCCGTTTTGGCTCGGCCTCTACATGACCAGCCAACTCGCCATCATGGGCCTCGCCTTCTGGCCCGGGAAAAGCCCGCCCTGAACTTCCGCCTGTTTTTGGGTTCACCGCCCGCTCCGCTCAAGAACGCAAAGAACGCAAAGTTGCCTGCGGAAAACGGTCTCTGGCACGGGAGCCGGCTCTCAATAATCGGATTCGCCGGAGGTTTGTTGGAGGGCCGGTCGCGTGCCGGTCTCGGCCCGCTCCCGGGCGGAGCGCTCCCATTGCGGGACCACGGTATCCATGAACTCTTCTTTGGACGCCCGCAGGGCTTCCATGTCGAGGCCGATGAAGCGCTGGGCGTCCTCTTTGGTGGAGAGATCGGGCATCGGCACCGGGTCGGTCACCCCGAGGCCGTGCAGCACGCGGCTGAGTTTCAGCCGGGCCTCGCCCGCTTTTTGGATGGCGGAGCCAAGCAGGCGGGCCGATTCCTGCGGGGAGTGGAAGCCCATGCCGTTGGAGGCGGCCACGTAGTCCCAGCGCCACTGGGAGTGGCGGATGAGCTGGAGGATTTCCTTCATCTCCGCCTCGCCGGCTCCGGCCTCCCACGCCGCTCCGGCTTCAATATGCGCCTTGGTGGTGGCGTCCTCGGCGAGGTAGCGCAGTTCGGAAATGCGGTCCTGGCGGGAAATCACGTCGCGTCTCAGGGTTTCCTCGCTTTCCCGGTGGCAGACTTGGCAGGAGGCGGCAATGTTGTTGAGCGGGGAGACGAGGTGGTGGTCGGTGAATTTGACGCCGCCTTCGCTTCGGTAAGGCATGTGACAGTCTGAGCAGGAAACGCCGCGCTGGGCGTGCACGCCGGTGAGGAACAGCTCGTAGTCCGGGTGCTGCGCCTTGAGCATCGGGGCGCGGCTGATGGAATGCACCCAGTCCACGTGCCCGATCCCGTCAAAATACTTTTCCATGTCCTCGGCGCCGAGACCTTCGTCCCACGGGAAAATCAGGTAGTTGTCCCCCTTGCGGAAATAGTACTCCACATGGCACTGTGCGCAGACGAGGGAGCGCATCTCCTGGTGGGTGGCGTCGGTGATGTTTTTGCCCTGCCGCTGGAAAGCCTCGACCAGGGCCGGGCGGGTGATGCGCAGGTTCATGGTTTTCGGGTCGTGGCAATCCTGGCAGCCGATGTGGTTGACCACTTCCTCACCCAGCTCCTGCCAGGTTTTGCTGTAAAATTCGGCCACCCCGAGTTCGTTCATCAGGCGCGGAACGTCGGTGCTCTTGCAGGTCCAGCAGGTGCCCGGCTGGGGCACTCCCGTGCGGAGGGTGGCCCGGGTGTCGTTGACCGCGTGGTAGTGGCCGCGGCCCTGGTTGTAATCCCGCGAGAAGGCGTACCCGGCCCACATGACCACCAGCTTCGGGTAGCGCTCGAGGTAGTCGATGTGGGTCGAACCGGCGTATTTGCTTTGGAAATCGGTGCGGGCGGTGCGGCGGTAGCGTTCCCACTGGCGGGGGTAATTTTGCCCCCACACCTCGTTGCGGGGCTCCCAGTCGGGAAGCGGAGCGACGTGTTGGGTGATGAAGGCCTCCTGGCGGCGCTCGACGATGGAGGCGCCAAAGAGGCCGAACAAAAAGACGACCAGCAGGGTGCCGCCAAAGAGGGCCCAGCCGACCCACGGTTTTTCACTGACTACTTCGGATATCGTTTTCATGGGGATTCCTCCATCGGATGACGGGTTGGTTCCGGCGCGGGGGCCGGGTTGGTTTCGAAAAATTCACGCATCCAGTCGGGAATGATCGGCGTCACCAGCGGCACGCGGGCGTCGGGCGCCGAGGCGAGGCTGCGCACGCTCCCGTGCGGCACGTCGCGGTGGCAGTCCCAGCAGAGTTTGCCCTCGCCGGCCAGTGCCTTGCGACCGGTCATTTCGGGGAGGCTGGTTTTGTGCATCTGGTCGGTGTGGCAGCGGATGCAGTTCTCCTGCACCACGCGGATGCCGGGTTCGTGCATCTGGATGACCTGCGGTTCGAGGCGAAAGGTGAACATGTAGGAATGCCGGCCGCCGTCCATCGCCTTGAAGGCGTAGTGGCGCAGCATGGTGTCGTGGGGAACATGGCAATCGTTGCAGGTGGCCACCCTCCCGTGGCTGCCCTTTTGCCAAGTGGCGTATTGGGGGGCCATGATGTGGCAATTCACGCAGGCGCGCGGATCGTCGGAGAGGTAGGAGGCTGCGTTGGAAATGTGGAGAATCACCAACCCGAGCCCGCAAAACACCCCGGCGGTGACAATCACCGGAACCATCCATCCCGCGGGCGGACGCAAAAACGCCACTAACCGCCGGAACGGCTCCAAAATCTTGGGGAATTTGGAGGCATTGGAATTCATGGTGAGGGATTTCGCAGGCAAACGTAAACGGCTGCTTTTCCCGTGTCACCCAAAAACGTCTTCATTCATGGTGGATCCACCCGTTCCATTTTCGTTTTAAACTTGCCTGTCTTATGGTTTGGATCGATTGTTCATTCGTTTCCCAATTACCTTTAATTGATTAATAATCCATCAACCTCCCGTCCCATGAAAACTCCCTTTCCTCTTCGCAACCCGACCCGTTCATCCCGGCAAACGGCGTTCACCCTGATTGAATTGCTGACGGTGATCGCCATCATCGGCATCCTGGCGGCCATCCTGATTCCGGTGGTCGGTTCCGTTCGGGAGTCCGCCCGCGCCTCGGTTTGCCAAAGCAATTTGCGTCAATGGCACGCGGCTTGGATGATGTATGCCAACGATAACGACGGGCGCGTTCCGCGGGCGCAGCAGCGGATGCCCAACGGTCATAATTTAGGTTGGGTGGAAGCGTTAAGTCCTTACGTGGGTTACCAAATACAATCCGATTTCTGGTGGTTCGGGCAACGCGACGGTCCGGCGGCGGAAACGATTGGCAATTGCCCTTCCGATCCGATTTTGCATCCCCATGGGCCCAGCTACGTGAGTTACGCGATGAACACGGAGCCGTTCGGGGTGGATTGGACCTCGGCGGTTCCGGGAAACAGTCGGCAAAACAGTTTGGAGCATTACGCCAACGACCAAAACACCCTTGTGTTTGGCGACCGGGCGCGCAACTGGCACATGACCCGCACCAACTACGCCCAACACCACAGCGAAACCTACCGGCACAAAAACCGGGCGAATTTCGTGGTGATTGGCGGAGCCATTTACGTCGCTTCGGGGGATGATCCCAACGATCCGCCGGGTTGGATGTGGGATCCGCATAATCCCGGTCGGTAAGCGGAACCGCCGCTATGCGTGGAGAGGGTGTATCCCTCGTTTATCCGGGCTTGCCGCGAAAGTCACCAGGATAAGCCAAAGTAATTTCTTGGTGATTTTTTGCTTCTGGCCTGCGACGGACTAAGTCGTGTTGAAACCGCTTCCACTTTATCTATAGCCGTTTTTTCTGGTGCCATTCGGCATTGGTGCCTTTTATTCCGCTCCCGGGTTGAGGCGTAAAGCCTTGATCGCAGCCCGACGAGGTGGAGGTGTGCAGCATCTGCTTTTTACACGGAAATGCATGGTTTCCCGCTGAAGGTCCACCTGCTCGACCGGATTTTCGGGCTGGAGGTCGATTGGACAGAGGGCGGCAATCTTTGCGACAACCATTTGAAACGAACGCGGCCCACATCGTGGCGATGGTCATTGGCTATGCTGACCATCCTCCTCGCCGCCGGGCGGAAGAGTCGTGACGGATTGTGGTAGCGGGGAAAAGAGTGGTAGAAAGGCGCGTGGCCCTAAGACAGCTGGATTTTCAGGGATTTCCTGAGGGATCGTCGTTTAAGGAACGTTAAAATAAAAAATAAACCATAGAACCACTGTCGGTTGCCTCCATGAGGTTCACAGCACCGGCACATTTTGTGCAATGAATGAAAGCAAAGTATACTTACGATCCCATGCCCTGCCATCTGTCGCCGTCGCGCTGAAAAAGCATGAAAGGGTGTCGGGAACGTCGGCATTCCGCGTTTGCGGGGTAAGGAGAAGCGGTCCGAAGAAATCGAATCACGTTCTGACCCTGCGAGCGGGAGATTTCCGCGAAAAGTTCAATTTCGAGCTCGCATCTGCGGAAGACCAAGTGGAGTTGAGCGTGAAGGCAATCGAACGGGCCGCCCGTACCGGGCTGCGCTTCAATGGGAAAATTTACGGCTTTGGTTTTCGCCATGCCGTGCGGATGGAGAACGAGGGGAGAGGAGAGAATTCCATATGAAACATGCGTTGATAATGGTCCTCGGATGCGGGATTCCGCTGTTGCTGATTTTTTTGCTCCCTCTTTTCGGAGTTAGCAGCAGCGTGACCTTCAGCATATTTATTGTTTTAATGCTGGCCTGCCACGTCGTCCATTTCGCGATGATGGGACGTCACGGTTCTCACGGGCATGGAAAGGAACCTGAATCGAAATGAACACGCAACTCCATCCACTGCGCTTCGGTCTCGCGATGGGCACAGCAGCGGCGATTTTTTACCTGGGTTGCGTGCTGGTGATGCTCTTTGCGGGCCGCGAGGAAATCGTCGTCTTCTTTAATAGCCTTTTTCACGGATTGGACGTCGAGTCCATCCTGATGCTCGACGTCGGCTTGGGAACGGCGCTGTTGGGGCTGATCAACACGTTCGGGATCGCCTGGCTCTTCGGGGCGACGCTTGCAGCACTCTACAATCTTTTCGGCAGTGGAAATCGGAGATCAAATTACTAACAGTGCAAGACGTTTCACCAGCCGGACCGCTTCATCCGGCAATCAAGGCCGGTTTGGTCGCGGGTATCGCCGTTGTCTCAGGATACTGTTACATCGGAATTCTGAGGGGCCTGGAGCACAGCGCCCCGCTCCAGTTTGCGAGCCTGCGCGTGGTCATCGCCGGGGCGGCGATACTGCTGGCGGCGATGCTCCTCAGCAAGCCGGTTTTTCCGGCGCCGAAGCGGCGAGCCTGGGTCTTGCCGCTTGGGCTGTTCGCCACCGCGCTGACCTTTGGCGCGATGTTTCTCTCTCCGCTTTACGCCGGAGCCGGACTCGCCTCGGTCCTTGGCAACCTGCAACCGCTCTTCGTCGTTGTACTGGCCGCGGCTTTTCTTCGCGAGCGGTTAAATGCAACGAAGATCGCGGCGATGACCTTGGGCGTAATCGGCGTTACGCTGATTGTGCTGAGCGGGTCCTCCCCGACATTTGTGGCGATGCCGGGCGTCACGCTCGCCATTCTGTCGTCGAGCGCAGCCGCCATTGGGACGGTTATGATCCGGCATCTCGCCCCGGAAGACGATTGGTTGGCCCTCGCGGGTTGGCAGCTTTTGGTGGGAGGAACCATATTATTGATTGCGAGTCTGCTCGCGGGCGAGCCGCCTATTCACTGGAGCCCGGGCTTTCTGTGGGTTCTCGCGTTTCTGGCTCTGGCGGAGACCGCCCTTGTCACGGTTCTTTGGTTCTGGCTTCTTCGCCGGTCCGAAGCCGGACCGCTCGCCCTCAACTTGTTTTTTGTTCCGGTAGTGGGGTTGCTTTTGGCCGTAGTTATCGCAGGCGAGGCACTCCGCCCGATGGCATGGCTCGGATCTGCTGTCGTATTGATAGGAGTAGGAGCCGGAATTTGGGGAGAGTCGCGCAAGTGGCGAGTTTCAGAAACGTGAAATTCACTCGGAAACAGAGCGGGTTTATCTTCGACAATACACGGATGGGGATGGGGAAAATACAATTATTATGAACGAACAAAAACGAGAAACCAGTTTTACGGTCCCCGGGATGGGCAGCGATCATTGCGCCGGGATTGTCCGCAAGTCGCTTCAGCGACTCGACGGTACCGGAAAAATAGATACATCACTTGCCCGGCATCGGGTGACCGTGACGTTCGACGCTTCGCGGGTCTCGGAGCCCGATTTGCGCAAGGCGATTGAAAAGGCGGGCTACGAAGTGGCCGGGGCGTCCGGGGCCGACGGGGCCGACGGGGAGAAGACGGTTCGGTTCCAGATTCCAGGCATGGGCAGCGACCACTGCGCTGGCATCGTCGGCAAGTCCCTGAAAAGAATTGAAGGCGTCCAGGATGTGAAAACACATCTGGCGCGGCACCAGGCGGAGGTCCGCTTCGATCCGGGATCAACCTCCGTCGCGGACTTGCGAAAAACGGTTGAAAAAGCCGGTTACGAAGTCACGGGAACCGACGAAGAGGGGGAGGATACCGAGGAGGCCAGCGAGCTCGACTACCTTGCCCGCGCCCGGCGTCACCTCTGGATGGCGATGGTCCCGACCATTGTTATCATGGTTCTCATGGCCGTCCACATGTTCTGGGCGCCGATCCCTGGCTATTTGGCAGTCATTGCCCTGCTGGCACTGCCGGTGGTTTTCGTCGCCGGAGCGGAAACCCACGTCTCCGCGTGGCGCTCTCTCACAAATCGGACGGCCAACATGGACGTGTTGATCAGCATGGGGAGCTTGCCGCCCTACCTGATCGGGTTGATCGGTTTCATCTACCCGATGACCTCATTCATTGAGATGGCGGCCACGATCATGTCATTTCATCTGCTGGGACGCTATCTGGAAACCCGCGCCAAGGGGCGCGCCTCGCAGGCGATCAAAAAATTGCTTCACCTCGGGGCGAAGACTGCAAGAGTCGAACGTGACGGCGAGGAGGTCGAGGTACCCGTAAAAGAGTTACAAACCGGCGACGTAATGGTTGTCCGGCCGGGAGAAAAAATTCCGACCGATGGCGAGATCGTCGATGGCGGCAGTCACGTGGACGAGTCGCTGGCCACGGGCGAATCGGTGCCGGTGGAAAAGGGACCGGGCGACGCGGTGCTCGGCGCCACGATCAACAAGGAGGGCGTCCTCCGCGTCCGGGCGACGAAGGTCGGCAAGGACACGTTTCTTTCCCAGGTCGTCAAGCTGGTCGAAGAGGCCCAGGGTTCGAAAGTGCCGATCCAGG